>NZ_JBAMMY010000110.1:0-4432 GCF_051233685.1 Desulfobacterium sp. N47 | reverse complement strand
AGTATCTGCATCGAAACAAGCCTTATATCCCGTGTTATGCAATACGGAAACATCTGGGTCTTCGAAATTCGAGCAATATTGGAGAGAAGATGAATGACCTCGTTGTTTCAGAGCGCCAAAAGCATAACGGAATGAGTTGGTACAAACCGGGTTCTGTCGCTCTTGCTTCGCTAACAGCACTTAAAAGAAACTGAGACAGAGAACTGGCTCGAAAACCAAAAACTTGATTTCAAACTCGTTGCCAACTCGGCATGGTAGTTGTTGTGAGATATGGGTTTACTAACCGCACAGGTCGAAATATTTCCGGGCCAACGGCTCCAAATACCGGCATAGATACTGTGCCAAAACGCCCATTCGGAAAAACCGGCGATAAGGTATCTATCTTAGGACTTGGAGGGATGTTTGACATACCATCGAATCAGCTCCTTTTAAAGCAGTCTATTAAATGGGGAGTAACCTATTGGGATACTGCGGATTGCTATGAAGGAGGAAAAAGCGAAAAGGGTATAGGGATGTTTTTTGAAAAATATCCTGAAGAAAGAAAAAAGATTTTTCTTGTAACAAAATCGGACAAAAGGACTCCTGATGGAATGGATAGTCTTTTGAACCGGTCTCTTGAAAGAATGAAAACCTCTTATATAGATCTGTATTTTATTCATGGCTTAAAATCTATAAACGAACTCAATGGTGATACAAAAAAATTGGCAGAGAAGGCAAAGGCGGAAAAAAAGATACGATTTTTCGGTTTCAGCACTCACAGCAATATGGAAGAAAATATGGTGGGCGCTGCACGTCTGGGTTGGATAGACGGAATTATGATGGCTTATAATTTCAGACTTATGCATTCGGGTAATATGAAAAAAGCCTTAGAGGCCTGTGTGAAAGCCGGGATAGGATTAACCGCCATGAAAACACAAGGTGGTGGTCAGGTTAATGCAAGTTCCGAAACCGAACTTGAGATGGCCGGAAGATTTATAAAAAACGGGTACACGGATAAACAGGCAAAACTAAAAGCGGTTTGGGAACATCCTGATATTGCAAGCGTTTGTTCTCAAATGCCGAGCATCAGTATCCTGATGTCCAATATTGCCGCCGCCATAGACAAAACTAAGCTTTCATCTGTTGAAATGGATCTTTTAAAGCAATATGCCAAAGAAACAGCTTGTACATATTGCGCCGGCTGTACCCGAATATGCGAATCCGCAGTTTACGGAGCGGTTCCGATAGGAAATCTTATGCGCTGTCTTATGTATTCGAGAAATTACAAGGAGCCGGTAATGGCAAAAGAGCTTTTTGAAACAATACCAATCAATGAAAGAAAAAAAATTGCCGATCTTGATTTTTCCATTGCGGAACAAAAATGTCCGCAAAATCTGGAAATAGGAAAGCTTGTCAGAGAAGCATACAGCCAATTGTCATAAAATATGATTTTTATTTTTAATATGCATTTTTTTCTTGATTAAATATTCAATGATATGTAAATAGGCAAGTTTCTTATAACAAGCAACTCGGTTTTACAGACGTTTAGTTATAAGCCGGTATTAAAACCGGATTGGTGTGTTACAAACTCATAAATATTTATGAGTTTGTAAAAAGTCATTATTTGGTTCAAATAAATAAAAATGGGGGGACAAAACATGTATGTACCAAGGTATATGTTTTTCACCAAAGGATTTGGAGTAGCAAAGGAAAAGCTTTCTTCCTTTGAAAATGCACTGCGGGATGCGAGAATTGCGCATCTTAATATTGTCACTGTTTCATCAATATTTCCGCCACGCTGCAAGATAATTGACATAGAAAAAGGGCTTTCAAAGCTTGAAGCAGGCGAAGTAACATATTGTGTTATGGCACGGGAACAGATTAATGAGCCCGGCCGAAGAGTGGTTGCAAGCATAGGCCTTGCTTTGCCCGCTGAACCGGGGCGCTACGGATATCTTTCGGAACACCACGGATTCGGTCAGACTGAAACAGAAGCCGGTGACTATGCCGAGGATCTTGCCGCATCAATGCTTGCAAACACGCTGGGCATAGAATTTGATCCGAATAAAGACTATGACGAACGGCGCGAAGTTTACAGGATGAGTGGAAAGATAGTCAAATCACAGCACACTAGCCAGGGATGTCTGGGCGCTGAAGGCAGCCTCTGGACAACAGTAGTTGCAGCAGCCATCTTTGTAAAATAAATCACTACCGTTATAAACCTTTGGCTGATAAAGCCAAAGGTTTATACGACCTTTCTTAATAATCCCACAGATACCCAAAAAATGTTTATTGATTGTTCCTTATTTTAAATATTATTTTGTTGAATACGGTTTTCATGAAAAGAAAAAAATATATTTATTTCGGCAGCAATGAAGTTGCACCGGGAAATCTTGCGGATTCAAAGGTAGTTGTATTGCCGCTGTGCTATGAGAATGCCCCATCGTACGGTGTCGGCAGTAAAGATGGGCCATACCACATTCTGGAAGCATCCATGCAGCTTGAAAGTATGGATGAAGAAACTTTGATAAATTGGGAAGATATAGGTATTCATACTCTTAAACCGCTGCTTCCTTCAAATGATCCTGAAAAAGCCGTGAAGGAAATGGAAAAAGCTGCTTTGGCTGTTTTAAAAAAGAACAAGTTTCTGCTTTCTCTTGGCGGAGATCATGCAATTACAATCGGACCCGTAATGGCGGCAGCCCGGATTTATCCTGATATTGGAGTATTGCAGGTTGATGCTCATCTTGATTTAAGAAACAGCTGGAACGGCAGTAACTATAATCATGCATGCGTAATGCGAAGAATTGTTGATGATGTAAAAATACCTGTCACTCAAGTTGGAATAAGGTCTTTTTCTCCGGAAGAATTCGAATATATAAAGAAAAAAAAATTGAAGCCATTTTATGCTCATAATATTTCACCTTCGGATGACTCATGGATAGATAAAGTTATAAAGACTCTGCCTGAAAGAGTTTATATGACAATTGATCTTGACGGGCTGGATCCTTCAGTTATACCCGGAACAGGCACTCCTGAGCCGGGAGGGCTTTCATACAGGCAGCTTGTTAAGCTTATAAAAGCAGTTGGGGAAAAAAGAAAAGTTATTGCGGCAGATATCAACGAGCTTTCAAAGATAGAAGGTTTTAATGTATCGGAATTTACTGCCGCTAAGATTGCAACCAAAATATTCGTATATTGCCTGTAGTTTGAAAAATTCCAAAATTTTAATGTTGACTCTTTTATTCCTTTTTGTTACTTGGCCATGTACAGAGTGGGGCTGTAGCTCAGCTGGGAGAGCGCATGACTGGCAGTCATGAGGTCAGGAGTTCGATCCTCCTCAGCTCCACCAAAAAATCAACTACTTAGCCATTATCCCAAAAATGCGGTGGTGGCTAAGGTGGTGATTTAATCGTCAGACTGTTCATCACTTCCGTTTTTTTCATTCCAAGAGATTGCAGGTAGGTATCGGTGGTTGTAGCGCGAGAATGTCCGAGAATTGCTTGAATGGCGGTTAAAGGCGCTCCTGCCTCGGCTAATTTAGAGGCTCCATAATGACGCAAAGAATGGAATGAAAATCTTTTAATTCCTGCCCGCTTGCAAATTCCCGCCATTAGCCTTTTCCGGCAATCATACGGTTTGCCGTTGTTTTGGCAAAAAACATATTCTCCTTTCTTTGGTAATTGTTCTAAGATGTATTTAAGGATTTCGTTTATGGGTATTCTCCTTTCGGTTAAGTCGCTGTTTCGGGCTTTCCGGGTTTTCAAGATTAAATAATCCGAATAAACATCTTCCCATTTCAGATAATTTATTTCCCGCATTCTTGCCAAAGTGTAAACAATGGTTAAGAAATAGAAGCGGTCTTTTCCTGCCGATACCATAAATTTAATAATATCCTCTTGGGGCGGAATGTATTTGCGTTTCTTTGAAACAGGAAGCAATTTTATATTCTTGGCCGGATTTGTTTCCAGCCAGTCCCTTTCCACGGCGTGCTGGAAAAGCCTTTTAATCATCTTTAATTCCTTGTTGGCCTGGGTAGGCGATTTCTTGGAATTGATGTAAACTTCAACATCTTCCCGATTGATGACATTTTTACCTCCCCAAATTTTCACCAAGCCTTTAATCAGGTTTTCATTCTCCTTGTAATAACGGAAAGTCCGCCGGACTTTCAGATCCATTAAACGCTTTTCGCATATCTCGGAAAATTTACGGTTGATTTTTAATGCTTTCTTTGCCTCCTTTTCCGCTTTTATGGCTTGGGTTCTTGTCATAAATCCGCCTTGCCTATGGCGGATTTTATCGTGCCAAAAATCTATAATGGACCCCGAAATTTGAACTGATGGTTAAGCTGCTTTTTCTGTGATATTGACTCCATTATAAAGGAAACAGAATGAGAAAGCAATATCCAGGGAATTTTAAAGCAAAGGCTGCATTGGAAGCCATCAGGTCAGAG
>NZ_JBAMMY010000109.1:0-6151 GCF_051233685.1 Desulfobacterium sp. N47 | reverse complement strand
AGCCAGTTTCAAAACGTCCCATTTAGGCCGATCTCTGCGTTGGGCTCAAATTTTAATCCTCGAAATACTAAATGTATTCCTGTGGTTAAAATTTTCGCCCGCCTTGACCTTGACCAAACTGAAACGTTTTGAAAGTGGCTCAATAAACAATAAATTATTTATCTCACAAAAATTAAAATTATCGCAGTTTAATGAATTTTTTTTATTTTTACAACCGGGAATATACAAATGAAATCAAATAACAATCCGGATTCCGAATATAAAGGCTTTGAGCAGGGACCAATCCGGCCTCCCAGCGAAGCACACAGTCTGTTAATACGCATCACAAGAAACTGCCCATGGAACCGCTGTTCCTTCTGCCCTGTTTATAAAGAATCAAGGTTTTCCATCCGCCCAGTTGAGCATGTTATAAAAGACATTGATACAGTCCATAAATACGTTAAGCACCTGCTTCATCTTGCAGATGAGGCCCGCAAGAAAGGTAAACAGGAAATAAGCACTGCCGATATAAAAGTTGAGACTAATGAGAGCAGAGCTTTTAATGCCGCATATTACTGGCTTGCCGCAGGAATGAAATCCATATTCCTTCAGGATGCAAACAGCCTTATAATCAAACCACCGGATCTTATAAAAATTCTTGTTCACCTGAAAGAATGTTTTCCCTGGACTGAAAGGATAACATCTTATGCAAGGTCTCATACTGTTGCCAGGATAAGTGACGATGATCTTCTGGCTATAAGGACTGCCGGATTAAGCAGGATACATATAGGCTTAGAATCAGGATCAGACAAAGTCCTTCAAATGGTGAAAAAAGGGGTTTCAAAAGAGACGCATATAAAAGCAGGGCAAAAAGCAAAAAAGGCAGGCTTTGAACTTTCCGAATATGTTATGCCCGGTATTGGCGGTATAAGTTTATCAAGAGAGCATGCTCTTGAAACGGCAGATGCTTTAAATCAGATAAATCCGGATGTTATAAGGCTTCGTTCGCTTACTATCCCTGAAAACACCGGACTTTACGACGAATACAAAGCCGGCCGGTTTGAAAAAGGCAATGATCTGATAACAGCAAAAGAGATTCTGCTTTTTATTGAAAATCTTAACAATATAACAAGCTATATAAAAAGTGACCATATCCTGAATCTGTTTGAAGATGTTGAGGGAAAACTCCCGCAGGATAAAGAAAAAATTATAAATATTCTTCGTACTTTTATAGATATGCCTCCGCAGGAGCAGCTTAAATACAGGGTTGGAAGAAGGCTTGGGATTTTCTCACGCTTAAGTGACATGGATAATCCTCAAAAGCTTGCAAGAATGGAAAATGCAAGTATAAGCCTTGGGATTACTCCTGAAAATGCAGATAAAACTATTGATGAACTGACTCGAAGAATGATGTAGAAGTTAAATATTCAGGTTCAAAGTTTCAGGGTTCACGGTGCAAGGTTAGAGAGTTATAAAAGACTCAAGACAACGTGAACCCGGAACCGTGAGCCTAACAACCTGAGCAGTTCCTGATAAAGCTGAAAATATATTATTACTATGCCGAAAGCTAAACTTAAAGAACATAAAATAAACAGACGCTGGTGTAAAGGCTGTGGAATCTGTGCGCATTTTTGTCCTAAAAACGTGCTTGAAATTGATAAAGAGGAAAAAGCGTTTGCAGCACGCCCGGAAGACTGCATCGCCTGCAAGCTGTGTGAATTAAGGTGTCCCGATCTTGCCATAGAAATAATAACTGAGTAGTAATCAGGTACAAGGTTTAAGGCTCAAGGTGCAAGGAATAAGAATAGCTCGTAACTTCGTAAGTTCATAAGCTGATATGTTGATAAGGTTCAAGGTGCAAGGTTTAAGGCTCAAGGAAAGGGAGGAGTGAAAAAGGTTTTGAAGATATTGAGGTTTGGCAACCAACCGTGAACCGTGAAACTAACAACCTGTGTTGTTACATTGAATAAGGCGAGAAAATGGATGAGAAAAATATAAAATTTGTTCAGGGAAATGAGGCCTGTGCCGAAGCTGCATTATATGCCGGGCTGGGTTTTTTTGCCGGCTATCCTATAACGCCTTCAACCGAAATTGCCGAGCTGCTTTCCGTAAGACTTCCGCAAACAGGCGGAAAGTTTCTTCAGATGGAAGATGAAATCTCATCAATATGCGCAATCATCGGAGCCTCTTTGACCGGAAATAAAGTTATGACGGCAACAAGCGGCCCAGGTTTTTCTCTCATGCAGGAAGCATTAGGTTATGCGGTCATGGCTGAAATCCCATGCGTGATTGTAGATGTTCAGCGCGGCGGTCCTTCAACAGGAAATCCCACACATGTAAGCCAGGGCGACATAAACCAGGCAAGATGGGGAACCCACGGGGAGCATTCCATAATAGTACTGACTGCTTCAAATCACCAGGATGTTTTCTCCATTACCGTTGATGCTTTCAATATGTCCGAAATGTACAGAACGCCGGTTATTCTTCTTTTTGACGAAGTTACAGCGCACATGCGCGAGGGCTTGATAATACCTGAAAAGGACGCTCTTGATATTGTTGACAGACTCAAGACCTCAGTAAAAAGAGGGGTTGATTTTCATCCCTATTTACCAAGAGAAGACGGACGTCTTCCCATGTCTGATTTCGGGGGTATCCACAGATACAATGTTACCGGACTTTTTCATGATATGTGGGGATTCCCTTCAAGTGATCCTAAAGTAGTCCACGGACTTCTTCGCCATCTTGTAGATAAAATAGAAAACAATGTATATAATATTGCAAGATATAAAGAGTACTTTCTTGAAGATGCGAGAACGATTTTTGTTTCTTACGGATCTTCAGCCCGTTCGGCGCTTCATGTGGTAAAAAACAGAAGGGCACGCGGAGAGCGTATCGGACTTCTTGAGCTTCAGACCTTATGGCCTTTTCCGGCAGGAATTGTGAGGGAAAAATGCTCTGAAGCACAATGCATTATCGTTGTGGAAATGAACATGGGACAAGTACTGCAGCAGGTAAAAACGGCTGTTGATAATCCCGATAAGGTCTTTCTTGCAAACCGCATTGACGGTGAGCTGATAACTCCCACAGATATCAGAAACATAATGAGGCTGATCCAGGGCAAAGGGGTATAACAATGGCGGTTAAGGATTATATCAGAGAAAGATTTTTCCCCCAGATGTGGTGTCCGGGGTGCGGGCACGGCATAATTTTAAACGGCCTTATAAAAGCTGTGGAAGAACTCGGCTTAAACAAAAACGATATTGTTATGGTATCGGGCATAGGATGTTCCGCCAGGATCTCAGGCTATCTTGATTTTCACACTATGCATACACTTCACGGACGTGCGCTCGCATTTGCTACCGGTATAAAAATGAGCAGACCCGAACTGAATGTGCTTGTGCCGATGGGAGACGGTGATGCGCTTGCAATAGGAGGAAACCACTTCATTCATGCTGCGCGCCGTAATATTGATATGACTGCAATAGTTATGAACAACCGTGTTTACGGAATGACGGGCGGGCAGTACTCGCCTCTTTCCGGATACGGTACTCTTGCAACAACAGCGCCATATACCAATATAGATCATCCCTTTGATGTTGTGGATTTAGCTGTGGCCGTGGGTGCTACTTTCGTAGCCCGCTCTACTACATATCACATATGCCAGTTAACGGATTTAATCAAGAAAGCCATCACCCATAAAGGCTTTTCGGTTGTAGAAATCCTTTCCCAGTGTCCTACTTATTACGGCAGAAAAAATAAAGAAGGCAATGCGTACGAAATGATGGAACTTATGAAGCAAAAAACAACACCGGTTGGTTCCGAGGCAAAAAAGAAAAATCCTGATTTGATTGAGACTGGCGTTTTTCTTGAAACGGATAAGCCTGAATATTGCACAGAATACGATAAAATCATCGAAAGAGCAAAGAAGGACAATTAATTATGGAAAGAATAAGGATGGTTTTTTCAGGCTCAGGAGGCCAGGGCGTGATCACGGCTGCAATCATTATTGCAGAAGCTGCTGTAATTTACGAGAATCTTGTTGCGGTACAATCACAGTCATACGGAGCCCAGGCAAGAGGAGGTGCAACAAAAGCCGATATAATAATATCTGATTCCGAAATAAATTTTCCGAAAGTGAATCATCCCAATCTTCTTGTCTGTCTTACGCAGGAGGCATACACCCAGTTTTCACCCACAATACGTCCCGGCGGTTTTCTTATTACCGATACGCACTATGTTAAAACCCATAACAAAGTGGCTGCGCGCCAGAGAGAGATTTCCATGTATGAATCTGTTATGGACACTATCGGGAAACCGGTTGTATATAACATCTGCATGTTAGGTACTGTAATATCAATGTCAGATATCGTAAGACCCGAATCAATCATGAAAGTACTCGAATCAAGAATACCTGCAAACCTTGTTGATATAAACAAAAAAGCCCTTGAACTCGGGCTAAAACTTGCAGAACCGTTTAAGGAATAGGGGGAAAATCGCATACGCCCATACCCAAGCGGAACAAATTTATGACAATTGCGATAGAACCCAATCCTGCCGGATTATATATTCATATTCCTTTTTGCATAAGCAAATGCCCTTATTGCGATTTTTATTCCATTACCGACCATTCCCTTAAAAAAAAATTTGTTAAAGCTCTTCTTCTTGAAATGTCTTTATATAAATCCGTTCCGCTGATTTATGATACCATTTACATAGGCGGCGGCACGCCTTCTGCTTTGAAATCAAAAGATATCGGACAAATTATAGAGACAGTCTTTAATCTGTATAAAATTACACCTGACCCCGAAATAACGATAGAAGTAAACCCTAAAACCGTCACCCCCGGATCCTTAAAAGAATTTAAGCAAACCGGTATAAACCGTATAAATATCGGGGTTCAGTCTTTTTCCGATGAATATCTCAGATTTCTCGGCCGGATTCATTCGGCTATGGAAGCAAAAGAAGCAATCGCCTGGGCAAAAAATGCCGGGTTCGAAAATCTTGGAATAGACCTGATATACGGGATTCCCGGACAAACGGAAAAGTCATGGCTTTTTGATTTAAAAACCGCCATACAAATTGAACCTGATCATATTTCCTGTTATACACTCACATACGAACCAAAAACCCCGATTTATAATCATATGAAATCAGGTGCCTTTTCTCCAATGCCTGATTTTCTTGCAGGCTCTTTATTTGAATTAACTTCTGACTTTCTGGAAAACTGCGGTTATATCCATTACGAAATTTCAAATTTCTCCAAAGGCACTTCTAAAAAATCAAGGCACAATCTGAAATACTGGTCTGATGCACCCTATATAGGATTTGGCCCTTCGGCACATTCTTTTGATGGAACGTCAAGAAGCTGGAATGTGAGAAGTGTAGCAGATTACATAAAAACTATTGAATCCGGCCTGTTTCCCGTAGAAGAAAAAGAAGTGCTTTCAAAAGAGCAGCAGATTATTGAGGCTATTCTTCTTGGTTTAAGAAAAAAAGAAGGAATAACTATAAGTAATTTTAATATAAAATTTGGTTTGATTTTTGAAGAAGTATTTAAAGAAACGATATCCGATCTTAAAGAAAAAAAGCTTATTGCCCTGGATAACAATCAATGCAGGCTCACAAAAAAAGGCACGCTTCTTCTCGACAGCATCTGCGCCATGTTCACCCTGAACGAGTTTTAACCGCCTTTATTATATCTTTTTCTCTTTCCCTTGCACCTTTAACCTTTAACCTTTAACCTCTCACCTTTAACCTTTAACCTTTAACCTCAAGCCTTATCAACTTATGAACTTACGAACTTACGAGCTATTCTTATTCCTCGCACCTCGCACCTCGCACCTTGAACCTTGAACCTTGAACCTCTCGCCTTGAGCCTTACCAACTTACGAGCTATTCTTTTTACTCTCTCTAATACCGGGTGGTATTCAAAGAGATAGCAAGGCGGTAAGGAGGTTTTTCCGAAACATACAAAAAGGCAAAAAGCACCTTTGATTATGTTATAAAACATCAAGAATATATCTGCTACAGGGTTATTTTGTTCTTTGAACAATAAAAAAAAATTACAATTAATTAAACAAACAAGTGGTCAAAGTCCCAATAATAATGTATAGGAAAGATGATCAAAATTATTATTGAGGCAAAATCCATGACATTACAAACGATAACGGTA
>NZ_JBAMMY010000104.1:0-4875 GCF_051233685.1 Desulfobacterium sp. N47 | reverse complement strand
CATCAAGTTCAAACTTTAAGATGGAAGCTATATGAAACGGCCGGCAAGATAGTTTTTCATGGAGGAGTTATATGGTTAAAAGTCAGGCGTCATTATCAAGCCCTGTTTTCGGAGATACGATTGAAAAGCTGGGAGTTTTCCGCCGGATAAAGGAAAAAAGAAATACAATGATTTGGAATCAAAGTGTAGAGGCGTCCAGATGGAGCCATAAATTAAATTTATTGGCAATATGGCCTGCTTTCACCTAATACAAAGGCTTATACAAAGAGTTTTTTATCGTCTGTACTGATTTTTTTTATTTGATAAAGCCAAAAGAGTACCTTTATGAAAAGCAATAGCGGATTTTGGGTCTTGCATTTAAGTTAAACTGATTATATAAAACAATCTAAAAGAACTAAAAGAAGCTTTACCATGACAAATGATATTGGAGATCGTTGTTTAGTATTATAATAATTCAGATAATACACAATAGAGATTTTAAAAAATGAGCAAATTAAAACCAATTGGGTGGAGTGCAGTCGTAGCCGGTAAATGGAACCCAGCTATTTTAACTCCAAAAGGAATTGCAGAACATATCTTTAACAAGACTGGTGATACTCCTATCGAAGTGTTAGTTCCTCTAGATGCTATGTCACCGGTTAAAGTTAAAATCGAGGGACTTATAATATCTGCTAATTTTGAAAGACTTGTTATAGAATGTGAAAATAATAATTGGGAATCACTTAACAAATCAAGGGAATATTGCCGTAAGGCGATAGAATCTTTACCGAAAACGCCATTATCTGCAGCGGGTTTTAATATTCGCTATGAGATAGAAGAACCAAAGCCTGAGTTTTTAAAACTGTTAGAGCCACAGATAGATGATAAAATATCCGATAATAGTCTAATAATATTAGAAAGAGAAATTCGAAGATCACTGTCTTGGAAAGAAGGTAATATTAACCTTCATATTGTAACGCAAGAGCCGGATCGTTGTATAATTTTGCTAAATTTTGATAGAAAATCTGCCGATAATTCGATACTAACGGACTGGCTATCTATATCAATTGAAGACGTCCTGGCGATTACCAAAAAAATAATGAGTTCAGTTCTTAAAATTTGTACGGAGGATGAATTATAATGCCTGATACATTTAATTACATTAAAGATTCAACATTTGTTGAACAGAATGAAATTCAGTACAGGTCTGCAAAGACTGAATCATCTCATAAAATAGAAAGAACATATCAACATTCATCGAAAATCCAATCGGTTCCAACTAGTCGCACTAGCGGGGAAATTAAGTTGCGCATTGCTCCAAGGGAAATTCCAGAGCCAAAAAATATAAGCTCCACAAGATAAAATAAATTTATAATCATGCATTGGACTTATGAAGAACTGAAGCCGGATTCTGATCTCCGTCAAGGGGACATACTAGAACCCACTGAAGCATTGACAGAGCTTTTCAGAGATGTTCATCCTCATTTTGCCCAAAAAAAGTATAGAGGTTTTCTTATAGTTACCCAATCATGCGATATGGTTAGAAGAAAAGACAAAGGGAGAAAATGTTCTACCACACACATAAACTTATCTGTAATACGTTCGTTAAGCGATATCATCAGTGATTCTCTTAAGGATAGATTTGGATATTTAGCACCGGGAATCTATGATAAACAAATGGAAAAAGCTGTGAGAGCTTTAGCTGAACGTCTAGTAAACCAAAACGAAAATACATTGGGGCTATTCTGCTTGCATCCCGAAATTGACTCCGGGATTTCAGTACATTCAGTTGCTATTTTAAGAGTTGCAATTTCGATAAAAGCTTCTTTGCACTATGGAAAACTCATTGCCGCAAGAGTTGGAAGGCTATCTGCAGAATTTCAACCGAAACTTGGCTGGATGGTTGGTAATTTATATTCAAGAGTAGGGGTTACAGATTGGAAAGAAATATCAGAAGATAAAAATACAAATTCTGAAGAAAAATTAATCACAGATATATTGGCTTTTAATAGAGATGAGCCTGTTTGGTTGGATAAACAAATATACCAAAGAATATTATATGAGAAACCTAACTTTGATAAGCTGCCAATCTCAGAACAAAAAGAAATTATACAAAAATTCCGGCCGGATTCTCCGAAAGATAAACTTATAGATATAATAATAGAAACTATTAAGAAGGTTATACCGGATATGACAGACGAACGTCTTAAAAAAATAAAAACCCGTTTAATAAACAATGTGCCATTTGAAGCTCAGATGAGAAAATACTCTAAATATCAATAAGTTTAGCTTTATCATTGCTTGCCCTCGATTATTCTGATTTCCTCAATTTCCTGCATTTTTTTCATTGCAATGCTCACCGGATGCGCCGGGTCGGAAAGCTCTCTATATACGTTTTCAATAATTTCCAGTTTCTTTTCTTCTGCCCAGTCATTATTAAACTCTGGCAAGTCTGTCAGATGCTTTAGCACTTCTGCATCTGCGGATTTGATTTCATCGGGGAAGTAGAGTTCATAAACCATAGCATCAATGAGGGATTCAAAGAAGGAAACATTGTTATCAGATTTCCTTATTTTTATTAAGCGGATGTAATCTACAATTGTTATGAAAGGTTTCTGGTCATATAATTCAATCCTTTTTATCGGAATCAAAGAAAGCGGTTTGTTAAAATATTCTCTGACTTTCCCTTTGGGTTTACCGATAAATCCATAAAACCAGTCGATGAGCTTAGAGTTCAGGAGTGCTAAAACATATTTGATATTTACATTGCTATCATTGATTACAATAGCCCGAATATCACCGCCATCGTTAAAATATTGAGCGTTGTCATAAGCAAAGCGATTATTTTCAGCTCTGTAGGGAACAACAATTTTTTCCTTCGCATCAAATACTGATTTATTCCTTGGGCGTTCAAGCCTATACCACGGATACAATCCGCTTGATACTTCATTTCTGTCTTCAAGAACATCTTTATATGACTCAAGGTATGAATAAATCTTCGGGAATCTTTTTATCTCTGTATGATTATCAACATAGATCAGATAATTTCCTCTGTCTCGAAGAGCATATCTATCAATATCGCCATTTTTTAAATTCCGCCTTAGAAGTTCTTTTTCAAATTTTTTTTCTTTCACAAGTTCGCTGGAGATTGTGAAAACAGTATTTTTGCCAGAAGTGGAACCTTTTTCGATTGTCGATATGCCACCTAATAATATAGAGCCGTTATTAAGCTTGTTAATAATCGAGGTAGTCGATTGATCTGCCATTAGCCAATCTGCTTCCAAATCGGTCCGGTTAACAGCAAAAGACCGAAGTTGCTCTTCGATATCACTTGAAGTTATTTTCTCATCGGTTGCAGCTTCGAAAAAAATGACTTCGGTTGACTTTGTTTCTTTGCATGAAATAGAGATGCAGGTATGAATGCTGGCCTGATCAAAAACCATATAATCTTTAAAGTTCAAAATCTTAACGATATGATTTTTCAAATACTTCCGTAAGGTTTTTGCATATTCGTTACCAAGATAATAGTTTGAAGTTATTAAAGTACAGCAGCCATTCCTATTCAGAAATTCAATGCCAAGATAAATAAAATAGTAAACAATGTCGTTATATCCGGTGTGAATATCTTTATAATGCTTTGATATATAACCATAGAGGTCTTTGCTGACAGTGTTCATGTTAAAATATGGAGGATTCCCGATTACTACATCGAAAACTCCTTCTCCTGCCTTTTCAGCTTTCAATCCAAACATCCACTCCGGTTCAAAGAATGGGCTGCTGGCATTCTGGTCATAAGGGTCAAAAGCTGCTATCTGCTCTGCGGATTTATTATCCCAGCCGTCTTTTACCAATAGTTCCGATATTTCTTTCCGGAGTTTTTTGTCTTTTTTCTGGCAATTCAGTTTATCTTTTCTGGTTTTTGCGCTGAAATATTTATGGCGTAACTCCTTTAGATCTTCTTCAAGTTTTTTTATTTCCGGATTCTGGATCTGCATTTGCTCGGGTTTGTCTATCCCTATCAGAGTATTTGCTGCAACAAACTTTGTTTCAAGATTTGGCAATGCCCGAATTCCAAGATTTTCTTTTACCTGCTGTTTTTTCTGGTCAACCACAAGGGAGATAAAAAATCGAAGTTTGGCTATCTGCACAGCAATTGGTTGAATATCCACGCCAAAAATGCAGTTTTCAATCAGGTATAATTTACGTCCGTAATCAAATTCATTATTGGCAAAAGCTTCTTCGATATCATTTATTGAATTATCGCGGATACATGCATCTTCTATATGTTTTGCTTTTTCTAACTGCCGTTCTTTCCACTGTTCATTATTGGGATCGAGTTTGTGCAGGATATGCACAAGCTTGTGAAGAATTCCCATTGGAAACGCGCCCGAGCCGCAGGCCGGATCAAGAATTTTGCATGTGTCTATAGCGTTGATGAGAACGGCAACCTGTTTTTTATCAAACAGATGTTCTTTTTCATTGTATTCAAACAGGAATGCTAATGCCACATCCGTATCGTCTGCATTCATGCCGGCTTCATTTTCCAGCTTTTGCTTCAGATACGCTTTCAGGGATTCATCCACCATATAATTGACGATTTCACGCGGTGTATAAAAGCTGCCGGTTTGCTTGCGGGCTGTGGTTTGCGTTTCAGGATTATAACTTGCGAGCAGGTTTTCAAATACTTTCCCCAAAAGTTCGGGATCAAGAGCAACTTCTTCTTCAATCGGAGTGTTTTCTGTTATGGTAAATTTATATCTAAAGTTTCACCGAAATGATGCATGGTTTACTCACGCGACCATCCGTAACAGCGCGTCCACGAAAGATTTTCGGGAGAGTTTCTGGTTTTTGTTGCAAACGGCATTAAAATCATCAGCCAACGCGGCCTTGGCGATG
>NZ_JBAMMY010000108.1:0-4719 GCF_051233685.1 Desulfobacterium sp. N47 | reverse complement strand
ATTGCTGGAGGCGGTGAAATTTCTGGATGAAAAGAGAGGTTTTATCGTGGGGGAGTTCGGGAGCATTCTGGTTACCTCGGATGGGGGAGCCATCTGGAAATGTATAACGAAGAGAGAGGCGGATATCCTGGATATCGGATCTCTGGGAAAAACCAGACCGACCCTTTACAGCCTGGACTTTCAGGATGATAAAACGGGTGTGGCAGTGGGAGTAGGCGGTTGTATATTAAGGACACAGGATGGTGGTGAGACGTGGCAGGATGTTCCTTCTCCCACCGTCAATCATCTATACAGGGTGAAGGTTCTTGACGGAGAGATATATGCGACAGGGCTGCGGGGCACCTTGCTGAAAAGCGAAGATAAGGGCCAAAGTTGGGAATTAACTCATCTACCCAGGAAGATTTCGCTCAACTGGTACTATGGCATAGCAGGCAATTCCCAAAATTTGTTACTGGCAGGAGAAACCGGCGAGGTTGTAACTACCCAATTGAATAGAGTATGTCCAGCTGAATAAAGTGAGGTAACAAGATGGAACTTTTTGCAAGATTTGTTATTCGACACCGTTTTCCTTTTATTATAGCCATCCTGATCCTCACGGGATTTCTTACGTATGCGATGAAGGACCTGGGATTTAAAACCGTGCTGGAGAGCACTTTGCCTCCCCGGCATCCCTACGTGCAGATCAACGCTCAGTTTCAAAAGATGTTCGGGGGAGCCAACACCATGGTGGTTGCCGTGGAAAGTAAGAAGGGAGACATCTTTAACAGAAAGTTTTTGGAAAAATTTAAATTTCTGACCGATGAGATCAAGTACTATCCCGATGCCGTGACATCCCAGGTGGTTTCCATTTCCCAGTCCAAGGTGAAAAATATCCGTGGTGTGGAAGGCGGCATGGATATCCGCGCCTTTTTTGAGAAGGGAGTGCCCCAGACAAAGCAGGAGATTGCGGTTTTAAGGGAAAACATTTTTTCCAATGAGTCTGTCCGGGGGATTCTCGTTTCGGCTACCGGCAATGCGGCGCTGATCATTGCCAATTTCAATGATAACATTGATTACCAGAAACTGTTCCGTTTTCTTCAGAAAACTAAATCTCAGGTGGAAGATGATGATATCAAGGTTTATATGTCCGGGCGGCCGACTTTGTTGGGGTGGATTTATGATAATAATTTCCGCGCCTTTGTCATATTCGCGGTGAGCGTGCTGGCCGAGCTGCTCTTAATAGGAGTGTGTCTGAAACGGTTTCATCCGCTCTTCACTCCCCTACCCGTGGGATTGGCCTTGCTGAATGCCCTTTGGGGCTTGGGGGTGATGGGGCTTGCGAAATTTAATTTGGATCCACTGGGGATGGTTATCCCCTTTGTGATCGGGGCCCGGATTATCTCCCATGTTGTGCAGATGACCGAACGTTATGGCGAGCATTACAGGGAACTGGCTGACACTAAAGAGGCATCCGTGGCTGTAATCCGGAGCATGTTCATCCCTTCCGCCACCTCCATTATCACTGATGCGGCCGGCTTGTTTGTCTTGTGTATTGTTCCCATTCCCCTGCTCCGGACTTTGGGGTGGATCGCCGGCCTCTGGCTGCTTAGCGCCGTCGTGGGCGTGAGCATCCTGTGTCCTATCCTTTTCAGCTATTTACCGGCTCCTTTGAAAGGGGAACACAAACACGAAAAGGATGCGCTGGGAAGACTGATGGAAAGGCTTGGCAAATGGTTAACGGAAGGGAGCAGGCGTGGCTCCGCCCGCCGCAGCATGGGCTGGGTATTGGGAATCTACATAATAATTTTTGCCAGCTCCTTTTTATTGGCCCAGCGGGCCGAGATAGGCGATGCCCATCCCGGATCTTCCCTGCTCTGGCCGAATTCTGTTTACAACCGGGATGATGAACGGATCAACAGGCTTTTTCCGGGCACCAACCAGATGTACGTGATCCTGGATGGAAAAGAACAGGGGGCATTGAAAGACCCGGAGGTGCTGCGGTCGGTCGAAGCTTTTGAACGGGATATTGCAGGCAGCGATGGGTTTGGCGGCTCCGAGTCCCTGGCAGCGATTGTCAAAAAACTTAACCGGGAGTTCCACGAAGGGGACCCCAAATGGAGCATGCTGCCTGCATCTGCGGAAAAGACCGCTTTTTACCTGTGGATGTTTGAATCCAAGAGCGATCCGGGAGATCTGGACCGCTGGACCGATATCTCCTATCAGTATGGCAATATCATCTCCTATTTCAAGGATCACAAGGGGGAAACGGTCCGGGGGGCGATCGGCCGGGCCAAGCAATTCCTTGCCAGCAATTCTCTGCCCACCGAGAAGGTGGCATTTCGGTTGGCCGGGGGTGTGGTAGGGGTCACTGCGGCCACGGATGAGGTGGTTGCAAAGTATAACGATCTTACCTTGTGGATTGCCCTTGGGGTTATATTTATCTGTTGCGTGATCCCCTACCGCTCCTTCGGGAGGGCCTTCATTCTGCTTGCTTCGCTGGTAACCGCCAATTATGTTACCATGGCTTACATGGCGATCACCAAAATGGGCATGACCATCAACGTGTTGCCCGTGGCGGCTATCGGAGCGGGATTGGGAGTAGATTATGGCATCTACGTAATCAGCCGGATCAACGATGAGCTTTTGGCCACCGGGGATATTCTCCTGTCTATCCAAAATACACTTATAACTACCGGGCGGGCGGTATTCATCACCGGCATGACGGTAGTGGTGGGGATTGCCTTCTGGTACTTTTCGGCGCTGCGTTTCCAGGCAGAGATGGGCTTCCTGATGGCGTTTCTTATTTTGATAAATATGATCGGGGCGGTGTTTTTGGTTCCCTCATTGGCATATTTGTTCAGGGGGAAGTTGTTTAATAATCTTGAATCTTGAGAAAGGAGAAGAAAAATGAGAACGAACAAGTTGTTTTTTTGTCTGTTTGTTGCATGTCTGGCAGGATGGGTTTCTGCTGCTCACGGAGCTTCCTTCTTGGATGACAGGCTTTCCGTAGATGGCTACATACAGAACCAGAGTTCTTACCGGACAGGAAATGACTCCGGGCTGGTAAGCAGCGAAAACCGGCTTCAGTTGGAGATGTCGGCCAGGTTGCATCCCAATGTTACGGTGACGGGGACCTTCCGCGGCATATATGACGCCATATATGACCTGCGGCATGACAGCGACCAGTGGGCTCATGATGATGGGTACGCAGGCTCCCGCGATGCTCTGAGCACCGAGTATAAAATACGGGAGCTCTATATGGATGCCACCTTGGGAAGCGTGGATTTCCGGATTGGCAAGCAACAGGTGGTATGGGGGGAAACCGATGGCTTGCGGCTTATGGATATCATCAATCCTCTGGATGAGCGGCGCCAGTTCATTACCCGTGAATGGGAGGATATTCGCATTCCCCTGACGGTGGTCAAGGCGACTTACGGAATTAATACGCAGAACAATTCCTTCCTGGAATTGCTGTGGAACCCCGGGGATATCCAAAGAGACAAGATATATTTTGACACTACCATGTCGGATCGGCACAAATCTCCCTGGACCACCTCCAATCCTGATTTGCTGGAAAAGCTGAAGGTCGATGCTCCTCTGGCTGTTGGTGGTCCCGGCGGTCCATCACTCACCGATCCGCAGAACTACCTGGACGTTCCAACGCTGAGAACAATGGGCATCCTGAATTTCGATGAGGGTGGCACTCCTTCCCAGTTTTCTGTACGCAACAGTGAATTCGGCGCTCGTTTGGGAGGAGAACTGGGCGGCTTTTTCCTTACCTTGAATTATTTTCAGGGTTTTTCCAAGACGCCGGTTATAAAGTATAAAGGGGGTGGATTGCTGGGCATGGGCAACGCTCTTGCCCCAGGCACCTCCGGTCCACCTCTCTATGTCGGTGCTCCCGTGAACAACACATTTCCTGACGTAAACACGGCAATTGCCGCTTATTTGTCTGGCATGGGTTATGATGGCCTCTTGAAATCCTATCCCATCAAGCTTAGTCTTGAGTACCCGCGGGAGAACGTTATCGGGTTTACATTCAACAAGGCTGCCGGCCTGTGGGTGTGGCGGGGCGAGTTTGCTACCTACCTGAACAAACATTACAATAAAGTCGGGCGCCGGGGGTGGAACAACACTATCTGGGATATAGACTCGGCCATCAGAGAAACCGGCGACATGGTGGACGACAAGGTTCTGCAGGCCTCCATGCTCGGGTTCGATTACAAGAATTTCATCACCTGGCTAAATCCGGAGAAGATGTTTTTTATTTCCGGTCAGGTCTTTAACTATCACATTTTTAACCATCAGGATGAGCTGTGCACGGGTCCCTATATGCAGAAAACCCGTGAGGATTCCTATTATTTGACCCTGCTGGTCAATACGGAGTACAGCATGGGGCGGATCTGCCCGGAAGTACTGGTAGTATATGATGTATCCAGCACAGGCTGGTATGTGAAGCCGCGTGTGGAATTCAAGTATGGAGACCACTGGCGTCCCGAGATCGGCGCTTTGATATTTACCGGCGATCGTCACGAGCTTCCCTTTGGAGAACTTGCCAATAATGACGAGGTTTATGTCCGGCTGAGGTATCAGTTTTAATGTGTATCGAAAATGAATCACAGACTTTTATTACCTTGATAAATGGAGGAACTAATGGAGGAACTAATTGATGATTAAGCTAAAAAGAACCTATATTGCGATAGCTCTTATGGCAGGGATTTTATTTCCGGTTTTTGTGGG
>NZ_JBAMMY010000107.1:0-2902 GCF_051233685.1 Desulfobacterium sp. N47 | reverse complement strand
ATGACCGGCAAGATATAACCAGCCTTCATCTGTCGAGATATACGTGATGTCGGATACCCATATACGGCTCGGAGATGTCGTTTCAAATTTCTGATTAAGCAGATTGTCAGCTACAGGCAGATTATGCTTTGAATCTGTTGTTACCTTGAACTTCTTTGTCTGCTTACACTTTATCCCCAGTTTCTTGCGAATCTTTCTTACACGGCATACCCCTATCTTCACACCGTGCTCAGATAAATCTTTCTGAAGTCGCTCATTGCCACATGTCTTATACGGGTACGATTATGCGCTGCAACTACCTCAACTTCAAGCCTTCCTTCCTCCTGGGAGCGAACCGGAGGCTTCCTGTTAAGCCATGCATAATATCCACTTATTGATACGTCCAATACCCTATGTAGCAATGGCACTGGATACCGGAGCCGCAGCTTCTTTATCATCGCGCACCTCGCTGCGACTCCTTCGCAAAGTACGCTGCCGCTTTTTTTAATATGTCTCGCTCCATCTTTACTTCAGCAAGCTCCCGCTTAAGTCGTACCAACTCCATTTCTTGTTCACTCAATGGCTTATGTGTACTTCCAACTTCCGACAGCTTTCCAGCCTTATAAGCTTTAATCCAGTTAGTTAAAGTAGATGTCACCAGTGATAACCGCCTTCAAGCACAAGCTTTACCGCCTCTTCTCTGAATTCTTTATTGTATTTCCCATATGGTATTCTTTCCATTGTGCCACCTCCGCTTTAAAATTTTTCTTAACATTGGTGTACACTTTTTTCAACATACCTCACCTCCCCAGACTTGGGAAGTTTTGTAAACAAATTTCTGGCCTTATTATTGAGTCTGGTTGTCGGAGCTGCGGAGCCAGTTTCTTGAGCTTCTTTTAGCGCACGCGCTATTTCGCTACGAGGTATTGCAATGTCTACAATCTGTTCAGCAATAAATCGCGCAAAGTCATTTACTCTTGGGCGATGATTCCCGTCAAGGGCCACGAAGTAACAATGTGCTTTGGTTTGTGTGCCCGATATGGATATATTGCAAGCAACCTTCTCAAGATACGCCTTTAGCTGCAAAGGATTTGCACGAAGAAGCGGATGCAAGGAATTGTATAAGTCTGGATTCTGTAGTGCTATTTAGTTTTCGGTGAGAGTACTCATCTACAATTCTTTCTTGAAGGGCATTGACATGTATCGGTATTTTTCATCAAATTCATCCTCTGGTCAAGAACGGTGGAAATAACCCACGCCGCCGCCGGCCAAGGATAAAAAACGTAACTTACTCGGCGTTGGGTTCATTGATTTGTTATAAAAGGATTGTAATATGCAAAACATAAACGCCAAAAATAAGAACGCAATAACGTCTTTTACCTTCCAAGGGCCTTCAAAAATTATAAAACGATATCCGCCTTCAGCGCAAGTGGGTCAAGACTTACGCTTAATATCTTATAACAATGAGGGCATATAGACGTTTTGAACATTTTGGTTTTCCTTTATTATGTATTTTTTGTTTTATAACGTTTTGGGTGAGAGGCGGGCCACTAAACTAACCTGAAAATCCCCGAAGTATTTCCCGTCCTCTCCACCCAATGGTTATCCGATAAATTTGAACTCATGCAGCTTCAATTCGTTTCAAGTCACCAATATCAATAGATTGTCTTGTTTTCCATAGATCGTATTGGAGCTGGAGCCGGAGCCATCCTTCTGGTGTGCGACCAAATACTTTTGATAACCTTAATGCCATTTCAGGGCTAATGCCCGAACGCCCATTTAAAAGTGCTGAAAAAGTTTTTCTTGTAACACCAAGAGTTCTGGCTGCTTCTGTTACATTGATATTAAGTGGTTCAACACAAAATTCTTTTATGATTTCACCAGGATGTGGCGGATTGTACATAGTCATTTTTCCCTCCCTAATGATAATCTTCATAATTTACATCAAAGGCGTCTCCATTTTGAATCTTGAACGTAATGCGCCAGTTCTCACTGACTTTAACCGCCCAAATTTCTTTACGATTACCTTTGAGTTGGTGCAGTCCCAGACCAGGTAAATCCATATCTTCAAGAGTTTCAGCCGTTTCAAGGAGAGCGAGAATTTTCCTAAGCCGCATTATGTGCTGGGGATTGACACCACTTGAGATACCAGATTCGAATAATTGCTTAAGCCCTTTATGTTTGAATTTTTGAATCATCCATCAGAACTGTAACCAGATACGTGGCAGGTGTCAAGGGATATTTTTTGGTCTGAAAAGGATAACGCCCACAATGAGGGGCTTTTTAATGCGGAGTGAGGAACCGAACGCAGCGTTAAAAAGTCCCTCTCAATTGTGATGTTCGGCAAGAAATTATCAATAGTTTGTATGCCAAACAGCGTAATCATTGATTAATTGGTAGTTCACATCATCAGAGTCTAAACATTGTAACCATGATAATCCAACTTCGAAAATCTTAAGATCAGTCAACCTTTGTAATTTTGCAATAATATCATCAAACTCTGAATCTGGTTCAAGTAGCTCTAATAACTCAAATACGTCTGTATAAGAAGGGTTCTCTTTTTTCAGTTCTTCATATTCATCTTTATCCCAACCTCCAATTACGTAACGTTCTTCCCAAGGGAAGTCTTCTATACCAGTCAGCCTGCAAGGAAATTTAACAGCCGACTTTAGGTAATCAAGGTACCTTGATGCGTTTAGTTGATTACGATTACGGTTTTCTCCTAAAATATTTTGAATCCTATTATCGTGTGCCATAGTTGCCTCTAAGCCGAACGACGGAAATTATAATGGACCCCGAAATTTGAACTGATGGTTAAGCTGCTTTTTCTGTGATATTGACTCCATTATAAAGGAGACAGAATGAGAAAGCAATATCCAGGGAATTTTAAAGCAAAGGTTGCATTGGAAGCCATCAGGTCAGA
>NZ_JBAMMY010000106.1:0-1371 GCF_051233685.1 Desulfobacterium sp. N47 | reverse complement strand
TTGACTGCAACAGGCGGATGCCCTTGCGGACAGGCTAAAATACGACCATCATCGGATATATCAAAGTCGCAAAGGCTAAGCTTATCTTCTTTCGGGGCTCCCATAACCGGTGCAACCAGTTCAACCCCCTGGGTTTCTGCTTTTTGGAGGTTATCATCGCTGCCGTAGAGAGAATCGGCAATAACTTCCTTAGGTGCAAACCCGTTTACTTCGGCAGATTCAATTGCAGGTAAAAGAGCGTTCGCATCACTTTGGCACGCCTTTTCCACCTTGACATGGGTAATCAGTCTTAGCTGTTTGTCTTTGGGATCATCACAAGGTGAGTATGTTTCCATGATCTGAACCTGATACCCTTGTCCTTTATGGCCGCTGTAACTTGCATCCGGATCTGACGGATTCTGCAATGAATCGGAAGCAACCTCTTTGGGTTTCTTTATCTCAACAGGATTATCGGTATCATCGGTTAAGTTGCATTGCTCATTTAAAACCCGTTCAAGAAGTTTGAAACTGTACAGGGCAGATACTTCATCTATATGCCGGAACTGTGCAAACAGGTTAAAAAGATCCTTGCTTACTTCGCTTAAAGTCTTTTGAGATTCGGATGGCTTTACCATGGAAAAGCAGCCCATAGCACTTTTGGTAAAGTATTTTTCAACAATATGCTTATCGGCCTTATCAAAGAAAGCGGGATACTGCCGTTTAAGGTTAGCCAGAAATTTGTGGATAGCTTCTGAAAATATTCCGATCCTGCCAAGCCTGCGCATATTGGACTTTATATGTACTGAGTCAAGACGCTGCTTGTCGGTATTGACATTAAAGGCTTCAGCCAGCTTGGCTGTGCCGGAGCTGAAGATTATGTCTTCGAGACCGTTTTGTATAATTATGTTTCGGTTGTTCCACAATGTTTTAGTGCTGACGTATTTGGCGTTATCCGATTCTTCCACGATATTTAATGCATAATGCCATTGCATATTAAAGCAATACTGCTGGACCGTTTCTTCATCAGTAAGGTTACACGCCTGTTGCAGAATAAGTGCACCAAGCATGGAATAAAGCTCTTTTGTTGACCGCCCCATGTACTCGTCGAAAAACTTTGCAAATTTATCGGCAGGAATAGAAGGCAGAATGTTCTCACGGAATAATCCGGGCCATCCGGCATCAAGCATATTCCGTCTTTTTGGAGAAATACTACTCCATGGATCTAAAAGGTAAAGCTGTTTAGGATTTTGCATATGTATCATAATATTCCTCTTAACCATTTGATTCTGTTAATTATATATATAAATTAAAGAAATAAAAGTCAAGAGAAAACTTTATAAATAATAAAATAATTCAATGTGTTATAAAATGTTACTTTTTACGAGACCATCA
>NZ_JBAMMY010000105.1:0-4128 GCF_051233685.1 Desulfobacterium sp. N47 | reverse complement strand
AAGCATAAAAAGAGTCAGAGAATTACGAATCAAAATTCAAAATGAACTCAGAGATATCGATTCTAATGCGGTTGACTTAAAAAATTTCAAAGAACAAAACCTATTGCATTCGTATGCAAAAACCTAACCGGAATTTACTGATTTCAACTAATGTATCTGTTTTTTTATTAAAGGCTTCTTTACGTCTCTGCCAACCATTGGTTCTTTTATCAATATCACGGACGACTGTGTTTGGTCTGTTTTTTGAAGTTTTAAAAGCTACATCAACCGGGAAGAAATTTATTCCATTATGATAGCCTAACTGCAAGCATTGATAACCTAACATAGATTGCTTTCTGGTATGGTCAAAATGGTAACTGACCATTTCCATTTTCTTGCCGGTTTTTGGCGTCAAGGTATCATCGGCAATAAGTACTTTTTGTTTTAACGGAACGTCCGCAGTATTATTTATTACTTTTAAGGCCAGGAGATAAACGAGGTTTCTCCAGTTAAAACATTCATGATTTAAAAACCGGTAATAAGTATCTTTTTGGGCATCTATCTGGTTTTTGCACGCCTTGGCAGACCAAAGATAGGATAAATACTGCTTAAGGAATGGAAGTAAAACGAGCAGATAAATAATGTTTGCTGTAGAGCAACCCTTTTGTTTCATAATGTTAGATCTGTGCAATATTGATTTTATGTTGAGTTCCTTAACCGCTTTATTAATTTCAGAATCCATAGAGTGTTTATGCTTATGAATTTCTTGTTGCAATGAAAGTGAGAATGTAATATTGTTTTTCATGGCAGCTCCTTTTTTTAGTAAATTCGGTTCATTAGCAAAATCAAATATACTAAAACTGGAGCTGCTTTTCAAGTTATTTATTAATTATATCAGATAATTATTTCACTATTCATGCGATTTTTTTACTGCGAAACTTTAGTAATAATTTTAATTTAAGCAAGGAGGGTAAAAAATGGCTGATTTAAGAGTAAATATGGGAAGTTTGGAGCTTGAAAATCCTATCATTATTTCATCAGGGCATTTAACCAGAACAGGGGACGATATAAAAAGATGCGACAAATATGGAGGCGGAGCCGTCATAATAAAGAGCGGTTTTCTGGAAAAAGAATATGAAAAAGTTGTAAAGCCGTATGCGCCCGGCTTGTTTCCGGATGCAAGGGTGAATTTTCACTCAATCGGGGACGGATACCTGACCATCTGCGGTCTCTCTCCTATCCCGGTTGAAGCCTGGGCAAAGTGGTTCAAGGACAACATCAAAGAGATTAAGACCCCTGTTATAGCCAGTTTAATGGCAATATCTGTTGAAGGATATATTAAGGGCGCCAAGATGTTTCAAGAGGCCGGCGCCGATGCGGTTGAGATTCTACTTGCCTGCCCTTTGCCTTTCTTGCTGCCGCATCCTTATGTGGGCGGAGCCTCATTTAATCCTGCCATTGTCGAAGAAGTCTGCAGCGAAGTCAGAAAAGCGGTTACTATTCCGCTGGGAGTGAAAATGATGTTTAATTTTTTAGACCCATCTCCCTTACAGATACCCAGAAAAGTCGGATTGGATTGGTCAACAACAGTAATAGCTTTCCCGGCAGCGCCAGGTATAAAACTTAATGAGGTTGAGCCCGTAATACCCTCATCTGTATTCATTTCCGGCTCTAAGGTGGCAAAACACGTAAATTTTGTGGCGCTTTTAAATCAGCGGGACCAATATCAAGATATTCATATATCTATTACAGGAGGAACACAGAGGTGGAGCGATATTGTTGAGTTTATTATGTACGGAGCGAGTTCCGTTCAGGTTCAAACACTTTTCCTGCAGAAGGGTATGGGTTTGATTCAAGAATTCAAAAGAAACATATCAGGTTATATGGATTCTAAGGGTTTCGGTTCAATTGAAGAAATGAAAGGAGCTATTCTTCCAAAACTGCTCACCTTTGACGAGGCAATAGTGACCTATGGAAAGACAAAAGGCAAGATAGTGGTTTCAGTGGATCAGGGAAAATGTATCTGCTGCGGTGTGTGTGAAGAGGTCTGCAATTGGGGGGCAATAAAAGTAATAGATGATACAGTAGACATAGTAAAAGAGAAATGTGAAGGATGCGGTGTATGCGTTTGCAGTTGTACGGAAGGGGCTTTATGGCTTGATAACGTGGATCTTATTAAAAAAATTGCAAGAGGATGATAGACCACCACCTTCAACCAATATGAATTGATGAGACCTAAAAGATCGCATTCAATCCTTAAGAGCCCTCAGCCGTTCCATCCAGCGCTATTCCCGCTGTGGGCTCCTGATCCCTGATGAACTTGGATATGTTTCATTCTCCAAGGAAAGGGCTCAACTCCTGTTCCAGATTCTGGCAGACCGGTATGAGCGGGGTTCTGTCATCATCACTCGAAACGTCAACCTAAAATTGACCCCCAGCGACAACCCAATTTTGACCCCCCTGTAGTTAGAATAAAAATTCTGTTAGCTTTAATGTTTCTTCTTTATTAATGGTACAGCATGTTCTTCGGAATGGGATGAGCCGAAGGGAGCGTAGCGACCGAAGGCTCATCCCATTCCGGGCCTCGATAAATTGGTTTAACTTTGCCGGTGTAACAGTTTAAGCGCTTTTTTTTGATTGCGCCCGATATCGGATATGAATACGTCATCGATTAAAACCGGATAGGCATTCCGGTTTCCTGGATCAAAAGCCCGCCGAATGCATCTGCAACCCTGTAAATAACGTAATCCTCGCAGCTGTCAAACCATGTGGTGTTTTCGGGGGTAAACTTCAAAACGGACTGTTTCATGTCTTCCTTTTAATGTATTATATATGGTGAGCTCTTTCATTTGGAACTCCTGTTTTTGTATAAACAGTTCCAAAAGCCTTTCCAGACAATCCGGCCAATGATTACGCCATTGCCGGATGGGCCGCGCGGAATAAAAAGCCTGAGGCCTCTGTTTAATCAGCTCCAGATAATGGTCAGGATCAAGGCTCCATTGATTGCTGTTAAACACCCTGGCATGAGAGGCAATCTTTTTATTCCCGTAAAATATCTCCCACGATCCACATGCAAAACAGCAATGGCCTTGCAATAGGCATAGTGTGTCGGAACCGAATATCGATTCTTATCCACAAGCACCGTTGAATACTTGTTGATTTTACCGGTCGCTGTCTGAAGATTGCCAAAAGCAACTTCCGGCAATGCAATCAGATGTTTTCGCTCTTCTTCATAAAGTTCGTTGACGCTATGCTCTCTGCCGCTGATCCGATGATCCCCATAGGAAAAACATTCCGCCAGAATCTTTTCATTGAGCGCCTCCAAAGTGTCCGCTTCGGGAACAGTCACCATATAGTTACGTCTGGCATATCCCACCAAACCCTCAACTCCGCCTTTTTCATGCCCTTGCCCTGGATTGCAAAACAGGGGCGCAAAATTGTAATAGGCCCGAAATTTGTCAAAAGATTTCTGAACCTCACGCTTCTTGCCTTTGAATATCTTTTGAACCGCCGTGGTTAAATTGTCATAGATCAATACGGGAAAAACTCCCCCGAAAAAAGAAAATGCCCGAATATGACCGTCAAACAATGCCTGCTGCCGCTCACAGGGATAGCACCTGACAAAATGCTTGCCCGAATATTTTGAGCGCATGCAAAAAAACTTTAACACAACATTCTGCCCACCGATAACCGCATGGCATCCGCCCCAGTCCCCCCTCACCTTCAATCCCTGCTTCCGGATCACAAGGAATAAATACCTCCCCGCCCTTTAACCCCAGTCGAAGCTTGGCCTGGCGAACATATCGTCTTACCGTCGTCTCAGCCCCTTGAAAACCATGTTCCTCTTTGAGACGGTTAAAAATCCTGATTGCAGTATGACGCTGCTTCTTCGGATTCTCTTTGTCCCTTTTAAGCCATCCATCAATCATTTCAAGATAAGGCTCCAACACAGGAAACGGCTGGCTCTCTCTTTCTTTGTACCCCTTATATTCCCCTCTGAGTATTCGCTTGATCGTGTTTTTCGAATGACCCGTTTCTCTGACTATCTCCTTTACCTTCTTGCCATAAACCCGATGACTCGTCCGAATAAAATCATATTGATCCACCGTAAGCATTCTCCTTTCCTCCAATAATTTTTGATTGCCGTCC
>NZ_JBAMMY010000103.1:0-6178 GCF_051233685.1 Desulfobacterium sp. N47 | reverse complement strand
ATGACCGGCAAGATATAACCAGCCTTCATCTGTCGAGATATACGTGATGTCGGATACCCATATACGGCTCGGAGATGTCGTTTCAAATTTCTGATTAAGCAGATTGTCAGCTACAGGCAGATTATGCTTTGAATCTGTTGTCACCTTGAACTTCTTTGTCTGCTTACACTTTATCCCCAGTTTCTTGCGAATCTTTCTTACACGGTATATCCCTATCTTTACCCCGTGCTCGGACAGATCCTTCTGAAGTCGTTCATTTCCGCATGTCTTCCGAGTACGCTTATGCGCTGCTTTTATCCCGGCCTCAAGCCTTGCTTCCTCCTGGGAGTGAACCGGAGGCTTCCTGTTAAGCCATGCATAATAGCCACTTATTGACACGTCCAATATCCTATGTAGCAATGGCACTGAATACCTGAGCCGCAGCTTCTTTATCATCGCGCACCTCGCTGCGACTCCTTCGCAAAGTACTCTGCCGCTTTTTTTAATATGTCTCGCTCCATCTTGACTTCAAATGTCAATCTGTATAAAAGAAGAGGCGAGTGGTTATGGATGAAAAATTTTCATTTTTAAAGAGAAAAATCCATTCAATAACTGAATTTAGTCTGTGGATTAGTCTGTGGAAATTTTCCCAAGATAAGCAAAAACCGGATAAATAGATAAAACAAATACTTAAATAAATTTGAGGAGTTTGTGAAGCTTAGGGGGTCTTGACTTCGAATCCGTAGGCCGCCCGTTCGAATCGGGCCGGGCGCGCCAGTGAATTCAAGCAGTTATGGCTTTACGGCTATAACTTTTTTTTGTTCTGTGTGAGACTTTACCCCAATTTCCCTGTCGAACACCTTCATGGTATCAATTTCTGAGCTTCCAATGGAATGAAGGTATAATTTCAGTGGTCAGACGATTTTTATGGCCTAAAATCCGCTGAATCGATCCAATGGGAATATTAGCAGTATCCAGGAGCGAAGCTCCAAAGTGCCTAAGAGCGTGGAAACGAAAATATCGTACATCAGACTTGCTGCACAAGGTCCGTATTATTTTTTTCCACTCGTTATATGGCCCAGAAACCCACTTATTTGTTTTCTGACTCCAATTAAAATCTTTTCCTTAAGCGTAACTTTTTTATTGCAGCCGCTAATAATCAAATCTATAAGTTGAAATTATAAATTTTCGTTATAGTATTTGCCCGGCAATAACTTTTAACAGCGTCTCTTATGCACTGATAAATTTCAGTTACAAATCGGTTTAAATTTAAAAATGGCGAAAACAAAAGCAGAAAAACGTAAAGCCAGGGAAAAGGTAAAAAAGCTTAACCACCGTAAAACACAGCATACGGAAAATCAAAACCTGAAATCTGAATTCTATTACGATGAAGCCAGGTGGTTGATAAGTTCGAAAAATTTTGAAAAAGCTTTGATATATCTGCAAAAGGCTATAAAGCTCAGCCCTTCAAATGAATATTATTTCAGAGATTTAATAATCATTGGACAGGAAACAGGCAGAAAAGATGTTTTGTTGACCGGATTGGATAAATTACACCGGATGGGTAAGCTGGATAATGATGACTTACCGCTTTATATTAATACTCTTATAGCCGAAAAGCGATTTCAGGATGCCCTGGATATCTCGGATATGATGTTTGCCCGTCTGCCGGAAATGAAAAAGCCAAATAGAAGCCGGATCAAAACTCAGTTAAAAGATGTCCAGCAATATTGCCGTTTCGAACTTGAAACAATAAAAGCAACACCGGTTCAACCAATTAAGCACCCTGTAAAAAAGCAGGACAATCCCGAACCTGTCCTGGAAAAACAGAGCCTGCCATCGCCTTCCAAGCCAAAAGAACCGGATTTGCCCGATATCCCTGCGACATTGACGATTGATACTTTATCTTTCACAAAAAGCCTGGCGGAAAACGGAAATGCCGCAACAATCGGTCTTTATGACTTGGTTATGGAAGGTCACCGGATTCGTTTTATGGATTCTTTTGAAAATCTGATTTGCCTTCCTTCCCTTAAAGGTATTCAATCGTTTTGGTATCAGGAGGAAACAGCCAGAAAAGTGCTGAAAACTTTCAGGGGACGCGCCCTGTTATCCGATGAGGTGGGGCTTGGAAAAACTATTGAAGCCGGAATCGTGCTTAAGGAATATATACAGCGGGGAATGGTGAAAACAGCTCTGGTTCTTACGCCAAACCCGCTTGTCAGCCAGTGGCGGGAAGAGCTGAGCGTAAAATTCGGCCTTGATTTTCCATCTACCGATGACCCTGAATATAAAAACAGCGACGATTTCTGGGATAGTCCGTTTATTCTGGCGTCTATCAACCAGGCTAAATCAACAAAAAACTTCAGCAGGGTTACGGACAGGGAATATGATTTGGTAATTGTTGACGAGGCCCATCATCTGAAAAACCGCAGTACACTTAACTGGAAACTGGTTAACGCCCTTAAAAAGAGATTTTTGCTGCTTTTAACAGCAACGCCGGTTGAGAACAACCTTATGGAGTTATACAACCTGATTACGCTGTTAAAACCAGGTCAATTAAAAACATCAGCGGAATTCCGCCGCGAATTTATGACAAAAGGAGATCCCACCAGCCCTCAAAACAAGAGAATATTAAGAGAACTCCTAAGCCAGGTGATGATCAGAAATACCAGAGCTTTGGCCAAAATTGACATTCCTCCGAGGTTTGCCCAAACTCTTCGCGTGGAACCTGATCCCAATGAAAATGAGTTGTATGAACGTGTGATTCAACTGGTTGGCAACATCAACCGGACAAACGGCAGCGGCAACAGGCTTTTGCTTAAAAACCTTCTGGCTGAAGCAGGATCATCGCCCCGGGCTCTTGAAGTTACTCTTGCACGGGTTCTTGCGGGAAAAGACCTGCCGGCAGACAGTCGGAATGATATCAGGAGCATCCTTAACCTGTGCCGCACTATTATGGGAGAAACCGGGAAAAACAGAACGCTTCTTAAGCTGATTAAGAAACAAAAGGGCAAAATAATTATTTTCGTGAAATACATAGGTTCCCTTGAACAGCTTTCCGAATTTTTATCCTGGAATGATATTCCTCATGCACTTTTCCACGGCAGCATGGATAATTCTGCAAAAGATGAACAGATCCGTATTTTTCAGGAGGAAAGGGATATTCTGGTAACAACCGAGATCGGCGGAGAAGGCCGCAATCTTCAATTCTGCTGTCAGATGGTGAATTATGACCTTCCCTGGAATCCAATGAAGATTGAACAGAGGATCGGCAGAATTCACAGAATCGGACAGGATAAACAGGTTATGATTTATAATCTGTGCAATGCCGGAAGCATAGAGGATCATATCCTTGAAATTCTTGACCGTAAAATCAACATGTTTGAAATGGTCATCGGCGAGGTTGATATGATTATAGGCCGTATCAGAGAAGAAGCCGAATTTGAAGATATTATCTACGACATCTGGGTCAATGCTACATCTGAAGCAGAACGGGAAAAAGGATTTGCCGATCTTGGAGTGCGGTTGCAGCGTTCCAAGAGCCAGCATGAAAAAACACGTGAACTCGACAAAGACCTTTTTGGAGAAAATTATGAGCTCTAGTCCCGAACAGACACTTTACGGTTTTACCCGTAATTTTTTTCAGACTTATGGCGCAGAAACGGAAAACAATTCAAATCAGATAGAAGTGCTGCTTCCTGAGGAATTGGCCGCTCAATTAAATACACCGGATCATATTCTGGTTCAAACCGGGGCAGATGCCCAGGGTGAATATGGAATAGCTTATGGCTCCTTGTTTCTTGAGAAAATTTTAAATCATGTCTGTGATGCCATACCGGTGGTTGAATGCAACTTGCATTTTAATTATATCAAAAGCCAGGGCTTTGACAGGCTGATTGCTGACCGGTTTTCATTTAACGGCGCTTCCGGAACTGTTGAAACCGTTGCTTCGGCAATGATCCAGTACATAGTTCTTTCATGTCGCTATACGGCTCAAAGCGATGAACAGAAGGAAGGTATGGTTTCTTTATGCTTTAATCTTGAAACAAGCGCTCCTGTTGCAGGGATGGAAGATTTTCTGTATTCTGTTGAAAAGAGATTTGAAGACAAAAAAAACCGTAAAATCATTCCGGAGAAAGACGCAATTAATAAATTGATTCGGGCGGTCGAAAAAAATGCGCCTGTTGCGCTTGCCCACGAAATTAAACCTTTTCAGACCAGCATGAACAGACGGTTTAAACGGGATGTTGAAAATTTAAACGAGTATTACACCGGGATGAAGCAGGAAATGGAAAACAGCTTGAAGAGGCCGGGTCTTTCAGACCAATTAATATCGGACCGTAACGAGAAGATACGATTGATTCCCCTTGAACTTGAGAAAAAAAAGGACGACCTTTTTAATAAATACAGCATTAAAACACGGCTTGCTCTGTGCGGCGCCATGATCCTTAATTCTCCGGCCGTTAAAGTAATTTACAACGTAGCCATCGGCAGGAAAACCAGAAAACTTGTAATTATATATAATCCGACCATAAAATCCGTCGATCCGCTGGTTTGCGAAGGATGTGGAGCCGGTACTTACAATATCGGTTTTTGCGATGCGCTGCATGCGTTATGTCCCCAATGCCGGTTTGGCTGCCGGGTTTGCGGCAAAAAGGTATAAACGAATGGCGGGATATATAACACCCTTTACTTTTCTGGTTACTTCAACAGGATGCCCTCTCTTAATCTCTTAAAATCATAGGCCATATCACTTCTCATTAATCACTAGTAAAAGTTTGATATTGATCCTTTTTTTTGGCAAAAGCAGATAAAGTTGATAAATCCAAAGCCGTTAATAAAGGCCCCGGCTTTTTGCATCTGGTGCACTGGCGTGTTGGGGCTCGAAATATCCGTTTGACAACGCCCTTTTTATATGTACAATAAGCTGTACAGGAGGTTCCAATATGTACAATAAGCTGTACAGGAGGTTCCAAATGGATGCGATAAGCTATACAGCGGCAAGGCAAAATCTTGCAAAAACAATGGGAAAAGTCTGTAGGGAACATGCCCCGGTAATTGTAACACGGAAGACTGGGGATTCCGTGGTCATTATGTCACTCGAAGACTATGAAGCCCTTGAAGAGACAGCCTACCTTTTACGGTCGCCAAAAAACACAAGACGGTTAATAGAATCTATTGCCCAGCTTGAGAACGGAAAAGGGACTGAAAAGGAGCTCGTAGAGTGACGAGTCCCGGTCTGCTCGACCCGTTTGTTCTGTACAATTTATTGTCTATATACGATCATAATCTTCCGGTTTCGAATTAGGTACCTTTTTGAGCACATTTCGGAATTTTTTCAAACTCGCTCTTTTTGCCCTTGCTTGAATATATTCTTCAGTCAATAGTGCGGACATTTTTTCAGCGGCAGCAGAAGCTAAAAATTGATTAATTGAAATTCCTTCTTGCTTAGCTAATTGCCTTATCTGTTCATGTAGAGAGTTTGGAATACGCAAACTTAAGGTACTCATGATATCACTCCTATCTCGGTAAGAAATTCTCTTGGATCAAGAATTCTTAAACCGAATTTTTCCACGTTTTTAAAATGACGTTTATTATATGTTATAATCACATCGCAGCTGCTTGCAACCGCAACTTCCAGAACAAGGTCATCGGAAGAATCAGGCAAGAAAGGTCGCCAGAGGAAGAAAATTTCTTGATGTTCTCCGACATAGCATAAAAAATCTATAAAATCGGTGATGTCTTTTTCAGTAATTGAATTTGGGAGCTTTCCACGCCTCAGAACATCTTCATATTCAATAATCAAAGACACTGATATTACAATCGAAAATTTCTTGCTTGGTATAAGAGAAACCAATTTGTAAGAAGCGCCAAGCTGGGATTTTAAAGCTGTAAATAGCACATTTGTATCTATAACGATTTTCATACGGTATTATATATCATACCATCTTAATCATGGTCAAGGAATATCATTTTTAGACAGAACGTAAAAATCAGCCGCGCGGCTTTTTGCGTCGGCTGCCTTTTTTGGTGTACGCCCGGCACGGGCGTGAACTTATAAAGCATTTGATGGGTTCGTTTTTCTACCGCTTTTGGACCCATGCATGGCCACGCATCGGAAAGCAAACCACAAGTGATCTGTCTCATGCAGCAGAGGACGTTCGCAAAATACGATTGATTAGTCAAACCGCCAATGCTA
>NZ_JBAMMY010000101.1:0-43106 GCF_051233685.1 Desulfobacterium sp. N47 | reverse complement strand
TATAGCTACTTTTGCCTTAAATGCTGCTCCATGATTTCTTCTTAATGTCTTCATTTACCTGCTGCTCCTTTCTGTAATTGTAAGTCAATTTAGAGCAGCTTTACCACTTAAGCAACTGTGCAGTTTTTCCGGGCCACCGCTAAACCTGATGGACTCGTAGAAGCCGACCGGTAATATCAAATCGTCATTTTGCTTTTTCCCCACACGCCGGGTATAACGGTATTGCAGAATTTGCATCTGTTTTCAGAAATATTGTATTCGGGTATAAAATAGCCTTTTCTTTTTATGAGAAGCTTTTTGCAGTTGTGGCAGTAAGTGTTCATTCCTTCGTGATTCGGGACATTGCCGACATATGCGTAATGAATTCCTTCATTCATTGCAATGTTACGGAAATTTTCAAGAGTGGATACAGGAGTGGGTGCAAGCCTGTCGAGTTTGTACTGTGGGAAAAAGCGCAGAAAATGAAGAGGATGATCGGGGCCAAGATTTGTCAGAATCCACCCGCACATACGTTTAACCATTTCAACATTATCTACATAACCGGGTATGACAAGGTTTGTCATCTCAAAGTGAATGCCTTTCTCATTCATGGTCTTAAAGGTGTTTAAAACAGGTTCAAGTCTTCCTCCGTTTAATTTTTGGTATATTTCATCGCTGAAAGACTTCAGGTTAACATTAGCGCCATCAATATATCTGCATAATTCAAGAAGCGGCTTTTTGTTTATATAACCATTCGATATCCAGAGGTTGGAAAGGCCTTTTTCTTTTGCGATACGTGCGATATCAAGCATGTATTCAATATAAGAAACCGGCTCGGAATATGTGCATGCAATTGATTCGGACCCGGATTTTAAAGCAGCCTTAACAACATCTTCGGGGAAAAGCTCGATGTGGCGCACTTCGCCTGGTTTAGCCTGTGAAATTTCCCAGTTCTGGCAGTTCAGACAACGAAAATTGCATCCGGCTGCAGCAACCGAAAAAGCCTTTGTTTGAGGTTTAAAGTGAAAGAGCGGTTTTTTTTCAACAGGGTCAACATTGACTGTACATGGATTCCCGTATGAAAGGCTGTACAATATTCCGTCTATATTAGCTTTTGAGCGGCAGACACTCCTGTCTCCCGGTGAAAGCAAACATCTGTGAGGACAAATACCGCATACCACCCTTTTATTATCAAGCTTTTTATACAATAATGCTTCGTGTGACCATTTTCCCGGCTTATCCGGCGCATCCCCTTTAAATATAGCTCCCCTTATATTCTTCGATTCTGCAGCATCTGATTTCTTTTCACCAAAAGGCCAAAGTGCATGAGATACAACAGGAGCAGAAAGAATTAGAGCGCTACTATATAGAAAGTGTCTTCTGTTTATTTTGTTCATAATCTCCTGAAGGCTAATCAAATCACAAATCGGACAGCTAATCGCGTTAATAGATGTTTACATGCTATAACGCTATACGCTATTTGCTTTAATCAGGCTTTATAAGAGCGCATTAAAATCAGACTGACCAGTTTCAATATGATCAGCGCAATTGCAGCCCGTACAATTCCAAAGTAGGGGATAATAGCAACACTTATTAAAAGGGTGCCGGCTGCGGCTCCTATAAGATCGGCTGAAAACAGTCTTGTAACGGAAGGATTGCTGTCTCCCATCAATTTCAAAGCCGTTGGAAACTGAAACCCGCATATCATCGATACGATAAAACCATATAGGAGGAAAACGGATAAAGGAATTTTATCCCCGCCCTTTAAAAAGATCAGAATTAAAAGTATTGTTAATAAGATAAGAATTCCATCAGTTATTGCAAGGAATGCTCTGTTAAAATGGTTGTATTGACTTGCTGTTTTATTTCCTGCCCAGGCTCCGGGCAAGAGCCCTGCAAGAAACACGGTTATAATAAGACCGATTTTGAGATAAATATATCCGAAATAAATCTGAAAAGCAAATATAACAAGAAGCTCGGTTCCCATTTCCATACATCCTGTTGAAAAAAGCACAAACTCTTCTTTTTTCATACATAAAATATATATTATGCTGAAAATTGATAAAATAAAAATAAAGGCCACAGGAGATGTTGAAAATTTTAAAAACCACTGTGCAAACATAATACGCATAAGTTGCGGATAATTATCCGTATTAACCGGAGCCCTGCGGTCAATAAGTTCTTTTAAATGCCCAATTCTTTCTTTTGTAAGATTGCCGTAGTAAAAATTGCTTATATAGTCGGTTTTTATGTTTTTTTTATCAAGCAAATCAGGAATATCAGAATCAAGAGGAAATTTGGAAGCTAAAAAATATATCTTTTCGCCCGGAAGCAGAAGAATTTTGGTAAAATGATTTGATAAGGTATTATAAACCGAGGATATTTTCTGACGTTGAGGTTCTGCCAGATAACTGTCATATCCTTGCATTGAAAAGCTTAAAATTCCATTTGGGGATAAACGCTTTTTCGCTATATCAAAAAAACCGTCTGTATAAAATCTGTTGATTTGGTACGTTTCCGGCTCAGGCAGATTAATGATTATTGCATCATAGATTTTATCCGAATGTGCAAGATACGCACGTCCGTCCTGGTTAATTACGTTTAAACCCGGAATTTTTTTCAGCAACCCAAAGCGAAATAAGGCAGCAGATACTTCCGGATCAAGTTCGATATAATCTATGCTTTCCGGATGATATTTTTCAACTTCTTCCATTATTCCGCCTTCAGCGGATATTATGAGAATATGTTTTGGACTCAAAATCTGGGAAAGCGGGTAATGAACCGATTCTTCGGCATTTGAAGTGTTTTGATTGGAAAAAAGAGGAACCCCGTCGCCTATTAAAGTAAACTGTTCTTTGTCCTGATGAACTGCGATTCGTCCGTATTTTGACTCTTTATAGTAGACAAGATTTCCTTCACGAGGCAGAAGCGATTTATGCTCAAGAAAAACGGCAGAAACAGGAATTAAAAAAGCAATGCATACACAAAAAATAGCCTTTATGCGCATAATGCCGGAATTTATTAAAAGAAGAAATGTTGCTCCAAGAAGAAAAAGATTTGAAATACAAACCGATTGAAGCGGTAAAAAGAAATATACAAGAAAAAAAGAAAAAACCGCTCCTCCGGTTATATCCCCCAGATTATCAACTATATATATGTTTGTACCGGGATAATCCGGTTGAGAAGCTCTTAACACGAAAAGACTGTACGGAAGAACAAAACCTACAAGAAGGGCATAAGGAGCTGTTGATAAGAAAATAAATGCAAATGTTGGATAAAACCCTACTGAACTTCCATGAATAAAAAGAACATCGCGAAGCTGTCTTATTAAAAGAATCTGTAAAGCAGGAAGAACTGCAACTATCAGGGAAAGAAAACCAAGAACTTTGGCTGACGGTAAATGATTTTTTATATAAAATTGTGAGAGAAAAGTTCCGATACCACCCTGAACAAGCCAGGAAAATAATATCAGGGCGATTACGAATTCATTACCCTGAAACTGAGCTAAAAATTCGCGAATAGTCAACAACTGGGTTACGACAGAGGAAATGCCTGTCGCAATTACTACCAGTAATATCCGGCTTTCATTTTTCCTCTTCAAAATATTGAACATTATACGTCAGGACTTCCAGCTTTGAGCTTTTCCATGTATCAGAGGAAAGACCGGCTTTGATGCAAAGATGTGAAAGGAAATCTTCGGGACGCGACAGCTGTTCCCATACCTGAGGCAAAAAAGTTGCGCTTGCAAAGCCTTTACGGATAATCACACCATCGACATTCGGCCGTAATTTTTTAACAAGATCATCACTGTCTTTGTACTTAAGCGGTTTTGGTTCGGAAAGTATGCTTATTTCAATTTCTACATTTTCAAATTCTTTTGCAGTAAGCGGAGAAAAACGATAATCATTGAATGCTGCATTTATGGCATTGCGTCTGATACCTTCTGTGATTGTTTCGGTGTTGTCGAGATTTCCGATACAGCCGCGAAGCTGACCATGAATTTTAAGAGTAACAAATGTGCCGCTTAACCTTTTAAAGTTCTTGTCTTTACTGATAGCGGTTAAATCATTTTCCGGATTGTTTTTTATTCCAAGCTTGTCTGCAATGGTTTTTCTTGCAAGTTTAATCAGGGTTTGTCCCTGTTTTTTATTCAGTCCGTTTGAAATACTTTCATTTTCCATAATAGGTTCTCCATAAAAAGCAATTACTGCATATCCCACTACACGTGAGCGTTCTCCGGCTGTTTCACCACTGTTTGAATAATGAACAAGAACCGGTTTCCATCCGTATTTTCCGGCAAGATCCATGATCGCAAGGATAGGAATTTTACCGCAGGCGCTGTTATCAAGCTTTGAAAGTTTATTGTTTTCAAGATTTACTATCATATTTATTGTTTCATTATCTTTTTCTACAGCTTGCCGGTATTTAAGATAATGTGAAAGATCGGAACTTGCAACAAGCAATGTCTTATTATCAAGCAAAGGATCGATAGCCTCAGCTATAGCATGATAATCAGCTGAGCCGATAACAACAGGAATAATTTCAAAATTTTTTAGATACGTTTGCAGAAAAGGAAGAACAACTTCAATGGAATGCTCGTTTATATCCGAAACAGGAAGAGATCTGAATAGCTCCTTTTCGCTTCGCAATTTTGCCGCATCTTTGTGAATTCTCACATAACCAAGAGGCGTCTCATATGCATCGGCATCCGAAAGAACGCAATTATTAAAACCAACTCTATGATCCGGGCCCATTATTATTACTTTTGAAAATTGATTTTCTGAGAAAACTAAAGATGCATGAGAAGCCGTAAGTCCGGAATAGATATAACCGGCATGAGGCAGAATAAGCGCCTTTAATGTTTTACCGGAAGGAACAGTAAATGCGGTTTTCTTTGCCTGGTATGTAAGGTCATTTATTGTTTTTTCAAGTTCGTACTTGGCTGACGGGTAAAAGGAGCCCGCATACGAAGGTTCCCGCACATTATCGGCTCCGTATGATACAGGTGGCAATAATAATGCAAACACGCAAACTATATAAAAGATGATAAATGGCTTTATTTTCATTTCTATAATATTTGTTATCAAAAAGGAGTTTTATGTTGTATTCTATATTAAAGTATAATGGCATAGTTATACTGTCAATTAAATTGTTGGTGGATTATAATACAGTTTATGAAATCAATTTTTCCCCGTTATTCCTCTATAACCATTTTCAGGAAGAGGTCACCTTTTATGCTGTCTTCGGCTTGCTGGCCAAATCCTCTCAGACGCAGTACACTTCCCTCTGAAACACCTGACGGTACCACAACTTTATATATTTTCTTATTAAAGCCATGTGAGATACTTACAATTTTTTGTGTCCCCATTGCAGCTTCATACGGAGTGATCCGGAGAATACCGTAAAAGTTTGAATCATTTCCGGTACTGACCGGTCTTATGACCTGCAACCTGTCGCTTTTCTTCTTTCCTGTCAGATGTCTGGTCATACCGGTCAAACCGGTTTCCGGCATTAATGCCGCTATTTTTATCCAGATCACCCCGAATATAAAACCGCCGATATGGGCCCACCATGCGATTCCTCCGGCTTGCCCACTGCTTCCGGCAGCATTTAAAAACTGAAGCAAAAACCAGAAAATCAGAAAGATAAAGGCTGGTATTTCAACAATCCACGGGATAATAATTATTGGAATCAGTGTTAATATCTTTGCGTTAGGATAAAGTATGAAATAAGCCCCCATTACCCCGGCAATAGCTCCGCTCGCTCCAATTGTGGGAAAATTGGAATAATAATTAAAAAAAAGATGAGTCAATCCTGATAAAAATCCGCATGCAATGTAAAATACAAGATAGCGAAATGGTCCCATTCGGTCTTCAACATTATCGCCGAATATATAAAGAGTCCACATATTGCCCAGAATATGCAGAAAACCTCCGTGAAGAAACATAAATGATATAAATGGAATTATTTGCTCTGTTAAGGTAAAACCGGAGGAAATATTCGGCATGGAGTAGCGCGCCGGCACAAGACCATATAAATAGTCAAAATTATATAGATTACTGCCCTGCAATAATTGTATTAGAAATACAACTATATTAACACCTATTATGGCGTTGTTTACAAGTGGGTAGTTTTTGGAAGTTATTGTATCACGAAGTGGTATCATTGGATAATACGCATACTCAAATCCACACTTCTTGCTGAATGGGTGAGGGCACCAACTGAAACAATATCAGCCCCCGTATCTATAAGGGATCCCAGATTTTCTCTTGTAACACCGCCCGAAATTTCAACAACTGCTTTCTTGTCGATTAGAGCAACCGCCTCTTTGATCTGGGGTACATCCATATTGTCGAGCATGATAATATCGGCTTTTGCAGCAAGTGCTTCTTTTACGCCCATCAGATCTGAGACTTCAACTTCAATTTTTACAAGATGTGATACTTTATCGCGAATCCGTTCTATTGCTTTTGAAATTCCCCCGCAAGCAGCAATATGATTATCTTTTATCAAAACACCATCATATAATCCGATTCTATGATTATATGCTCCTCCGACCCGAACAGCGTATTTTTCCAGAACCCTCCATCCGGGTATAGTCTTGCGGGTATCAACAAGACGAATTTTTTTATTGTCAAAAAGTTCAACATATGACCGGACGTTTGTTGCTATTCCGGATAAACGCTGCATAAAATTTAAAGCTGTGCGCTCGCCTTTCAAAAGAACGCAAAGCTTTCCTTCAATCTCCATAACCGTATCGCCGTTTTGGACCAAATCACCATCTTTAAATAAAGGTTTGCAAATAACTTCCGGATCAATAAAATCAAAAACATCCATAGCTACTTTAAGACCTGCTATGACGAGCTTTTCTTTGGCAACAATTATACCTTTTCCTCTTATTTCAGGATCAACTGTATAATCCGTGGTGATATCGCCGGAGCCGATATCTTCTTCAAGTGCGATTTGGATAAGATGTTTTATTGAATGCATTTATATAAGATCCAAAAAATAAATTATTATTCAGCTTCGATACTTTTTATCTTGTCAAGATTGGAAATAAGTTTCTGTTGTTTTGCAAGCAAAACGGCATGTTTATCTTTTACTTTTTCCACTATATCATCAGGCGCTTTTTTAAGAAAATCTTCATTGTTAAGCTTTTTAACTAATGCAGCTGTTTCATTTTTCAGTTTTGCGAGCTCTTTTTCAAGGCGCTCTTTTTCTTTTGCAAAATCTAATACTTCTTCAAGCATAATATATATTACTGCATCACCGATTACCGTTGTTGCCGCTTTCCTGGGCCTTATGCCCGGTTTTTCGACTGTAATAGATTGAAGCCCGGCAAGATTGACAATAATATCCTCATTATCTGAAAATATGCTCCTTAAAGATTCATTATCCGAATGCAAGATTATATTTAACGATACTGAAGGAGCAATATTCATTTCACCTCTTACATTTCTTATCCCGGTGATAACTTCCATGATAATATCCATCTTAGGCTCTGATGACAAATCGCATAACAGAGATTCAAAATCATCAGCATCTGCCGGAAATACTGCTTTCATAATTGAGCCTTCTGTCCCTGGAAGCTTGTGCCATATTTCTTCTGTAACAAAGGGTGTAATCGGATGAAGCAAAATCAGCACATCGTGAAACACCCTCTGTAAAACACCAAGAACCGCATCTTTTTTCTCTTCTCCCATATTTCCGTAAAGGCACGGTTTTATAGCTTCGAGATACCAGTCACACAACTCATGCCATACAAATTTATAAAGAGCACTTGCCGCATCATTAAACCTGTAGCCGTCAATAGCATCTGCTACTATACCAGATACATTCTTAAGCCTTGCAAGTATCCATTTGTCCGGTAAAGATATGCTGTCAAATTTCAGGTCAGAATGATTTTCTGTTAAATGCATGAGTGCAAAACGGGCGGCATTCCAGAACTTATTAATAAAATGCCGGTAACCTTCCACTCTTTTTTCCGACATCTTTATATCTCTGCCCTGCGCGGCAAAAACGGCAAGTGTCATTCGAAAAGAATCTGTTCCGTATTTATCTATAATGTTTAATGGATCAATAACGTTTCCTTTTGATTTGCTCATCTTCTTACCATCTTCATCTCTTACCAGCGCATGAACATATACGTCTTTAAAAGGAACATCACCCATAAAATGTATTCCCATCATCATCATGCGCGCTACCCAGAAAAACAGGATATCAAAACCTGTAACCAGAACGGATGTAGGATAGAAAGATTTTAGCAAATCCGTTTCTTCAGGCCAGCCCATCGTAGAAAAAGGCCAGAGCGCCGAACTGAACCAGGTATCAAGAACATCCGTCTCCTGAACAAGCCTGCTGCATCCGCAACCGGGACATGTTGCCGGCGATTCCATTGCAACAACAAGATGAAGGCATTCTTCACAAGTCCAGGCAGGTATCTGATGCCCCCACCAGATCTGGCGGGAAATACACCAGTCTCTTATATTATTCATCCAGTCATAGTAGGTGCTTGCCCACATTTCCGGAACAATTCTCGTTTTTTTATCTTTGACTGCCTCTATAGCCTTTTGGGCAAGGGGTTTAACCTTTACAAACCATTGCTTCGATAAATTAGGCTCGATAATCGTCTTGCATCTATAGCAATGACCCACATTATGTTTTATCGGCTCGATTTTAATAAGCAGCCCCTCTTCTTTTAAAGCTTTGATGACAGCTTTTCTGCATTCAAACCGGTCAAGTCCTTCGAATTTTCCGGCATCTGAAGTCATTTTTCCATCATCATCTATTACTTTAATTTCATCAAGAGAATGTCTTTTTCCTATTTCAAAATCATTGGGATCATGGGCTGGCGTTACTTTCAGCGCTCCGGTTCCAAAAGACATATCAACATAGGAATCAGTAATTACAGGTATCTGTCTATTTAGAATAGGAAGTATAACTGATGATGATTTTATGTCCTGATATCTCTCATCATCCGGATTAACAGCAACAGCGGTATCTCCAAGCATAGTCTCCGGGCGCGTTGTTGCAACAATAATTCCGTCAGAACTTTCCGGAAAAAGATAGCGTATATGATAAAGATGGCCGTCTAATTCCTCATATTCCACTTCAAGGTCCGCAAGAGCGGTATGGCAGCGGTGACACCAATTTATTATATAATTCCCGCGGTATATCAGATCTTCTTTATAAAGCTGAACAAATACTTTACGGACCGCAACCGAAAGGCCTTCATCCATAGTAAAACGCTCAAGCTTCCAATCACAGGAAGCTCCAAGGCGTTTCAATTGATTAATAATTGCACTCCCATATTGGTTTCGCCATTCCCAAACTGCTTCGATAAATTTTTCCCGTCCCAGTTTATGTCTATCCGTATTTTCGGATGCAAGTTTCTTTTCGACAACATTTTGTGTTGCAATTCCGGCATGGTCAGTTCCGGGCATCCATAATACGTTATCGCCACGTAATCTTCTGTAACGGCATAATATATCCTGCATAGTGATATTAAGGGCGTGACCCATATGCAGTACACCCGTTACGTTTGGAGGCGGAATAACTATTGAATAACTTTTTTTATCACTTAGTTCACAGGCTGCAAAAAGTTCCTCTTTTTCCCAATATTCATACCAGTGTTTTTCTACTTCTTTTGGCTCATAACTTTTCTCAAGCAAATCAGAACTCATAAATGGCACTCCAATACTAATCACATATTAAACCTTAAAAAAACAAACTACCCCGCAGCAAGCTACGGGGTATCCCAAAATCTATGAAAAACAATTTATCTCTGACAAACTGAAAGAGTCAGGCAGAAAAAAGCCTGCCTGATGAAAGGAATATAACATATAGGAAAAATACCAGAAAAAGTAAGACTGCGTCAAATAGAAATGTGATCAGTCGAAATCTTCTTCATTAACACGAAGAACCTTTTTGAGTCTTACGATTTCCTGCGTTACAGCCCTTTCTATAACCTCAATCAGTATACTATCAATCTTATCCCCTAATAACCTCCGGACAACACGCTCAACGGCCGCTTCAACCTGTTGGGGAGATACCGTTAGCTCCCCGGAGAACTCTTTTTGGAATTTAGTTTCTGAATACGGTTCTCCGCTTTTGGTTAATCCATCCGGGAAACCTGATTCACTGTCAATTTCCATTCCCAGAGAAGCAACAAAGTCATCTTTTTCATATCCTTCAGAACATATATCTTCGTCAGGATCTTTAATAATAATATCCTGATCATTTTCAACGGGGTTTAACTCACCTGCGACTTCAACATCAGTAAGTTCAATAATTTCATCTTCTTCAGTTTTTATAACATCTGCAACTTCAACGGCTTCAGCAAGTTCGATAATTTCATCTTCATCACCGGTTTTTACAACATCTTTTGCTTCAGCAGTTTCAGTAAGTTCAATAATTTCATCTTCATCATCCAAGATATTTTTTATATCATCCATAAGACTTATTAATTCCGGTTCGTTAAAAGATTCATTTCCGGAAGGTTCTTGCTCCGATTTCTCTTTTTCGCTCATTGCGCCCCCCTACCTCTAACAGGTTTCATTAAAATACGGGAATTAACTAAGTCCCAACAATAACTTGGAATCTATCATATACAACCTGAAGGTGTCAAGCCGTTTACATTTTTATAGCATCGATAGCAGTATATTAAAATCATGTACTTTTTAAATATCTTATTATCTTTTTATAATATCACCTGCTCCGGATACTTCTTTAATTACTTCTCTGGGATTACCGTAATAAGTTATGTCTCCAGCACCGTTTATCTCTGCTTTTAGTTTTCGTGAAGCGTTTACAACTGCATTACCAGCCCCGTTAACGGACACATCAATATTTTCTGCTTTCAATTCTTTAGCTTTTATATCACCTGACCCAGATACATCTATTTTTAAATTCTTTGTTTTACCTGACGCTTTAATATCTCCGGCACCATCAACCCTAATATCAAGGCTATTATTGTTTACACCGGAAATTGAAAGATCAACAGAGCCCGAAACAGATAGTTTTTCTATATTATCGGCAGAAACTTTAACTTCCAATAGTCTTTTTGGACACATCGATCTGTTTGAAGTAATTTGCAATGTATTACCCTTAACCCTGGTTATTATATTAGGCAATATATTACTGTCACCTCTAACCTCTATTAATCTCTTTTTTTGGCATTCAATATAAACATTAAAAGCACCGTCTACCTCTATGGATGTAAAAGCCGGTACGTTTCTTTTTTCCGTCTTCTCAATTCCATTTCCCTCAATACCATTACCACAGCCGCTGCTACCCGAGCGCACAACACCTCCATCGATTGAAATATTTCCGGAGCTTGCAACTCCTCCATCAATTGATATATCCCCGGCATTTCCATCCCCTATATTTATTGAAATTCCACCGGCGTTAGTTGATTTTATACTTATCAGCATAACAAAAGAGGCAATAAACAATATTAATAAAAAATATCTATTTGAATTCATATATGCTCCTTTTTTAAGTTAAAAAAGACAATTGTAAAACTCCTGATTATGTTATACTTTATAACGGTATTCACAACCAGCACATATAGCAACTTATATATTTACCGAATAATTTTATTATGCAGGCAATAATTTATTTATAAAAAAAAGCCCCTTCTCAAACGCCTTCATTTAAAGAAGGGATAAGAAGGGGTTTATATTCTGTGCACTATTCATTATTGGATTGTTATTATCAAATATTGAATACCGGTTTTTTTAAAACTTTACCAATCGGACTATTTATTTTTTTGTAGTAGATTTTGGTTTTTTGAAATCATTAGCCATAGCACCCTGTCCTTCTACCTCGAGAGTTTCTCCGGCCCCCACGACAGGTTCACCAAGCATTGCTGCTACATCATCTACCTTTATAATCATCTTCACATAGGCGTCGCCTGATTGATCCCATCCAAAATCAGTAACTTCAGCAAAAGCAAGGGATGCCTGCACTTTTGTTTTAATAAGATCTGATTTAAGCATGTAATTTTCCACTGATGACTGGCTTTCAAGAGTAAAGCCTGCAATTTGCTGTGCTAATTGCTTATAAGCATCAATTTGTGCAGCTCTTAAAGCTCTTAAGGGGCCTGCGCTGGCAGGAGAGCTTGCTCCGAATCCAACATGTTTAAACACTTTACCGTTTAAAGCAACATTTGCACCCTCTATATTTACAATTTGGTTTGCCGTCATTGTTGCTGTGGCTCGAGCAATGTCTTGCTTTGGATCATAGACCACATCTGAAATTTTAATCCCGGACATTGTTGCCGATGTTTTAGAATCGGTTTTACCGACATAACTATCCGCAGCCATATTTTTAACTTCTTCAGATGAACGAATTTTGAGTCCATATACCTGCTCTGTCAGTCCCCGCATTGCATCATTTTTTGCTGCCATGATCGCCATCATTTTTTTGTTACCGGCTAATACGTTAGGCACTGAAAATGTCAAACAAATCAACAAAATTAAAATACTTTTTAAACATCTAGAAATCATACAGCTTACCTCCTGTTTTTTTGGAGTAATTCATGGCCTTCGTCATCTTTATTTGTTTCTTTTTTATCTGATCAATAAATATTATTTATTATGTCTGCTATTCAGATATTTTTTCGTTTAATTCTAACGAACCGGCATTACCCTGTTTCTGAAGATTGGTTACTGTTGTCCCGCTTGTTAACTCATTTTGCTGCTTATCGTTCAATATGGTATTATCTTTACTATTCCCCTGGGTATCAGCAGCTATTGACTCCTTCTTTGTTTCTTCCCTACTTTGTTCACTGTTAATATTCAGGCTTTCTTTGCTATTCTCTGTATCTGAGCTTGACTCCACTTTTGTTTCATCTTTTTGTTGATCGTCGCTTAAGCTCTGGCTTTCCTTTATTTTTTCAGATTCTGAAGGTAACTCATTTTTAACTTCTTTTTTAAGCTGCTTACCGCTAAGATCAATATTTTCTTCCTTAACAGATGTTTTTACATTGTATATATCATAAATTAAATTACCACTCTCTTTAACAACTCTGGCTTTTGCATTAATTTTACCCGTTTTCGGCAAGTTTGGAATCTGTCTGACCATTTGTTTATTTTGCTCATCCATTTCCTCAGTTCTATTGATTACCATTTTTTTATTGCCGGCAAAGGCTGAGGTACAAAGGCATATTATAAAGAAAACAATTAGGGCAGAAACAACCCTGCGGCATAAGCCCATATATATCACCACTCTTCATCTGTAAGTATTCTGCCGATAGCACTCTTTTTCCTCACACTGCTAGCAGCAGCCGGAGCAGGGGCAGCAGCAGCTCGTTGCTGCTTTGATACAGCTGGAGTAGCAGGAGCAGGAGCCGATTGTTGAGGTGCGGCTGCCTGTGCTTGTTGCATAGGTGGTTGCTGAGCAGGCACGCTGGCTTCAACTGCTTGAGGAGTCTGGCCCATTATCCTATCCAGCTGGTTTCTTCTGCCTAAAGTACTTTCTTTTATAGGAATTGAAGCATATAGTCTTAGAAATAAATCGGCATCTACTTTATTTGCCGGATTATAACTGCTGTCAAACCGTTTTAATGCAGAAACAGTCGCATCATCAAGTTGACCGTTAAGCGTAAGGTTGTTTCCGTATAAATACAACCATTCCTGAACCTTAAACATTCTGTCTTGATCAGACAGTTTGTAATAAAATTTCTTTACAGCGCTTTCTACATCTTTATCAGGCATTGCATCATCACCCAGTAATTTCCAGTATGGAAGGCCATTGTATTTCCCAACAATCTGGATCATACTCAACTCAACAAGAAGTCTTACCGCATGGTGCCTTCCCTGAACCTTCTTGATAGAACCCTTTCTTCCGAAAGTCTGGCCAAAAAGGCTTATTCCTAATTCTCTTTCATTCATGGCTTTTGATACCTTCATGCTGTTAACTGCACTCATTCTGGGTATTCCTGCCATAGTTCTGAAATTTAGAAGGTTAAAATCGAGAGTTATACTGGCCAAGCCAGTTTTTCCGGCATCTCCATACCTAAGCTTAACTTCCTTTGAAGGAAGGTAATCCGGCAGCCCGGTGAACTCAGCACCGGCACTGACGTCAGTTCCATCACCCCTTGTCTCCAACCCCCTGTCAAACTCTGTAATACCGCCGCTTATTACCACATCAGGTATAAGTTTCTCATCAAAGCTGGAATAACCGGTTACCATCTGGTTTTGAATAAATGAAGGATCATAAGGAATAAAGGTAACTCTTCCACCGATTGAATTAAGACAGCTCTTTATCATTTCTGTTATATCTCTCGGTATTTCTCCACCAGTAGAACCTGCTGTGCCGGTATTATCCCCTATAGGATTACTCTGAATTTTAACAACATCAACATTATAGATTTCAGTCATTAAGCCCAGGTCCGCAAGACCCTGCGTAAATGTGGTGATCTGTGCAGCAGGCGGCTCGGTTTTAAGTTCAACATCAGTTTTGGCCGGATCAACTGACGCGCAAGAAGCAAGAAGCAAGGAAAATGACATGATTATCAAAACAGTTTGCATTTTCTTGCAGGCTTTTTTATTCCAGAACATGTATTTCATTTTCCCCTCTTTAATAAGAATATTTATTTGAAATAGCAGCAGATAGTTAGAACAAAACAGAAGCCACCACATCTTATTTCATAACCTGAATGTTATATATATTTCCAGTTTGGGTACCAGGACCTACCACGACACTGTTCTCATTCTTGTCACCCGTTATATCACCGCTGCTGCTTTTTCCTGAAGCTGCCTGATCACCCTGTTTTGCTTTCATTTTTGCAGCAGCCATTGCATCAAGAACAATAAAATTGATATTACTATCTTTTTTCCCTAACTCATCATCTGCACTAACATTATCATCAGTAGCTGTTGAAATCCCATCATCGAAATCATCACCCCGGCAGTATCCAGCAAAAGTAACCGGGATAATGAAAATACAACACAATATTATAAGATATTTCTTAAACATATGCCCTCCTAATAAGTGGTAATCAAAAAATTTCTTAAATAAGTACATTATAGTAAAAAAGCTATAATTTGTTGCAATTGATTGGTTTGGTATACGGTCTTTTATGCATCAAGCTAAAACATCTGTCTTAATATTGAGATTAAAATATGGAGGGCTTGAAAAGCACTTGTTGTATTACTGATTTATTAACTATCTGTCATCGTACCTTTTACAGGTACTTATTGGTAAGGCCGCAGTAAACAACCGCAACCTTACCAATATTAGTCTTTAAACCTTAACATCACAACTATTCAAGCACTACAGAACCCATATTGGCTTTAGAACCCTGGCCCATAGCAACATTAGCTGCACCCTTAACATCGGACTGATTGATGATAGCGCCCTTAACTGATGAGCCTTTCATATCTACAGTACCCATTCTGGCTGTTGCGCCCTGGCCCATAGCAACATTAGCTGCACCCTTTACACTGGACTTGTTGATGATAGCACCCTTAACATCTGAATTCTTCATGGCAACCGTACCCATTTGTGCTTTAGCACCCTGGCCCATTGCTACGTTTGCTGCACCCTTTACATCGGACTGATTGATGATAGCACCTTTAACTGATGAGTTTTGCATATCAACCGTGCCCATTTGAGCTTTAGCACCCTGGCCCATTGCTACGTTTGCTGCACCCTTTACACTGGACTTATTGATGATAGCGCCTTTTAAGCTAGAATCTTTCATCTTGACTGTACCCATGTCAGCTGTTGCGCCCTGGCCCATTGCTACGTTTGCTGCACCCTTTACATCGGACTTGTTGATGATAGCACCCTTAACATCAGAACCTGCATAAGCTACCGAACCACTGATTAAAAGAACTCCAATTACTAATAATGCTTTTTTCATGCTACTTTCCTCCTTGTTTGTTGTTGTTGTTAAATTTACATCATCGGTTTTGAGTTTATTTATACTTTCTATAGTTTTTGTTGTCAGTGAATAATTTCTCATTTTTATTGTGAAATAGTTACGCTAATAATATTTCTTTGTCGCGATTTTCTCCTTTCTATGCACAGATAAAGCATAAATCATAATATTATTTATTTGTAAAGAAAGACCCCCCAATTTTACCTTTTATCGAATTATACTATTTATAGACAACTGAATTTTTATTTGAAGTTCCACCAACAGCAACATTAGTATTATGAACGCCCATTCCACCAAAAGGAACTCTGACATCATTAATAACAAGCCCTGTTCCTGAATTGTTGCTGGCGCCACCTATGCTGCGGTTTTTTACAATAACAGACCCTGAATTTGCTTCACTTCCTGATCCGACTGCCGCATTGGTTATAGCACCTCCGCTGACCCTGTTTGAAATATTTCCACTCACACTGCTGTTTTCAAGGACAACAGAACCAAGATTTGCCTTGGTGTTGCTTCCTACAGCAACGTTTGTCATTACTCCTCCTGCTACCCGGTTTGAAATGTTTCCACGCATAGTGCTGTTTCTCATATCTACTGAACCAAGGTTTGCCTTTGAGTTACTGCCCAGAGCAACATTTGTTACCACACCTCCAACAGTCGTATTTGTAATATTTCCCTTCATATTACTATTTTCCATACTAACTGAAGAAAGGTTTGCCTTGGTATTACTGCCTAAAGCAACATTCGTAACGGCTCCGCCTGCTGCTGTGTTTACAATATTGCCTTGCATACTACTGTTTTTCATATCAACAGATGACAGATTTGCTTTGGTATTACTGCCTATAGCAACGTTTGTAACAGCTCCGCCTGCTGCTGTGTTTACAATATTGCCTTTTACGCTGCTACCTTCCATACTCACTCCGGCAAGATTGGCCTTACTGTTTTTCCCTATAACAACATTTGTAACAGCCCCGCCTGCTACGGTGTTTATGATATTTCCTTGCATAGTACTGTTTTTCATATCAACGGATGACAGATTCGCTTTATTTCCCTGCCCTATCGCAACGTTGGTTACCGCCCCACCTGCTGCGGTGTTTATAATATTGCCTTTTACATTGCTGCCTTCAATATTCGCTGAAGCAAGTCCCGCCTTATTATCTTTACCGATAGCAACATTGGTTAAGGCAGCCCCGACAGCAGTATTTACTATTGCACCCTTAACATCACTATTTTTAAGTTCGGCCGCTCCAAGGCTGGCTTTGTTCCCAGCACCAAGGGCAACATTGGTAACTGCCTGACCCATCGTAGTGTTTACAATAGCTCCTTTCATGTTGCTTGATTCCATGTTAACAGCACCAAGACTGGCTTTGTTATCTTTTCCTAAAGCAACATTGGTAACTGCTTGCCCCATCGTAGTGTTTACAATAGCCCCTTTCATACTGCTTGAATTCATATTAACAGCGCCAAGATCAGCTTTGTTTCCGGCTCCAAGAGCTACGTTTGTCAAAACCTGGCCTGCTGCCGTATTTACAACTGCTCCCTTTACGCTTGTTCCTTCCAAATTGGTTGCACCAAGGCTGGCTTTATTGTCTTTTCCTAAAGCAACATTTGTCAGCACCTGGCCTGCCGCCGTATTAATCACAGCTCCTTTAACGTCGCTTCCTTTCATATTTGTAACGCCAAGATTTGCAGCATTTGAACTCCCTAAAGCAACATTGGTGCTGGTCTGTCCAGCAGACGTATTAACAACGGCACCCTTCACGCTACTTCCTTCCATGTTGACCGAACTTAAGTTTGCCTTGTTGTTGCTTCCAAGCGCAACGTTTACGGAAGTTTTTCCTGCAGGAGTATTTATTACCGCACCCGTAACGCCGCTGTTCTTTAATGCAACTGAATCAAGATTCGCCTTGTTATCAGAACCTAAAGCAACATTAACCTTGTTCTTCGTATTTGAGGTATTTATAACTGCACCTTTTATATCCGAACCGGCATATGATAAAGTTGAATTTAACAAAAGCCCGGTTATTGCTACGGACAGGATTTTTTGGATATTATTCATAATTCACCCCCCTAAACATTTTCGCCTTTTATCAAGATAAAAGCATTTCAAATTCGATAACCGCTTACTTCAGTTATTTATCTTTTATCTGCATTTTCTAGTATAATCTTTAATTTCTTTTAATGTTTTTGTTTGTACTACTTATAAATTATTTCAAGCATTGTTGTCAGTGAAGATCGTCATAAATGTTTTGTGAAATATTAACAGATATAAGCCGAATATCAGTTATCGGCTAACTAATCAAGGGAGCTTATTGGGCCGGAGTTCATGTTTAGTTACTACAGTTTATTAACTTTGCCCAAACCAACTCCGGAATTAATTTAATTCGTTATCACTTAAAAATCAATATATATATATTTAACTTTGTTTATTATATATACAACGCACTACATAAATATATAATGTATATATTATCAATCTGTATAATAATATAATTAAACATTGGCAGAGAGCGGGTTGTTTTCCGATGCACAAATAGGCATTTATTGACTTATTATCATCACATCAAAGTTATTTCTCATTTCAGCTTGGCAGTCACTGCCTTAAGAGTCTGCTTGTTTAATTTTCTGGCGCAGGATGTCCACTCAATACTTGAGCCAACTCCATGCTCATCTGATAAAACAAGATTACCCGATGGAGCGAAAAGTTCATAACGGGTATCAAGAGAAACGGCTCCGGCACCAAATCCGACGACTATTCGGGCAGCTTTACTGCCGGCATTATATTTGACGATAGTCACTTTGAGGAGATAGGTGCCAGATTTATACTGACTGCGATTTTCTATAAGGTTTGCTCCATAGCCTGCTTTATTTAACATTCCTACAAGATCATTTCCCATCCATTTATTCAACTGCTGCCTCTGATCAATTTGAGCTTGAGACAAATTATCATCACCTATATCCATTAAAACAGATATTTTATGATTTTTATTCCCTGTAGCAGCTTCAGCCTGAATATCAGTTTCAGCCCTATTGTCTTTCTGCATATATTTGTCCGTTTTCGGGGTTTGTGATCTCGAATGGCACCCTGCAACAAGGGCTAAACAAATTAGGATACTGGCCAACATTAACTTTTTCACAAGCAATTTCTCCTTGATTAAAAAAACATAAATAAATGGCGCTCAGTTAGAATTTATTATTTTAACTAGCTATTATAGTTATATATTTTATATGGCTTATTTACCGCAGCATTTTTTAAATTTTTTCCCACTCCCACAAAAACAAGGATCATTTCTACCTATTTTTTTATCGTCTCGTTTTACCGGCTTCTTCACAACACTCTCATCCCCGCCGGAAAATATGAGATTCTGTTCCTTTGGTTTATTGATATCTTCAATTTTCTCAGGCTCAGATATCTGAATCCTGAATAATATGCTGACAATTTCATCTTTAACCCTGGATATCATATCCTGAAACAATTCAAACCCCTCTTTTTTATATACAATGAGCGGATTTTGCTGAGCATAACCTCTTAGCCCGATTCCTTCTTTTAGATGGTCCATTGAAAGAAGATGATCCTTCCACATACTATCCACTGTCTGTAACATAACCATTTGTTCGAGATGCCTGAAGTTTTCATTTCCTACCAGCGCCTCTTTCTGGTTGTAAATTGACATAGCTTCATCATATATCATCTGAGCAAGTTCTTCTTTATCTAATTCCTCAAGGGTTTCAGCACTTATATTATTCATCCTGAAATTAAACTGTATATAAACCGCTTCTGAAAGCCCCTTTATATCCCATTCTTCAGGAGACACTTTTTCGTCTGCAAATGAAACCGCAATTTCGTCGACTTTTTCACGTATCATACTTTCAATGGATGGTTTAAGACTTTTATCATTGAGTGCCTCACGCCTTTGTTTATATATAACCTCTCTTTGCTGGTTCATTACATCGTCATATTCAAGAAGCTGCTTTCTTATATCAAAATTATGACCTTCAACCTTTGCCTGGGCATTTTCAATTGCCCTGCTTATAAGGCTATGTTCTATAGGTTCTCCTTCCTGCATACCCAGTTTTTCCATTATGCCGGTAATGCGTTCACCTCCAAAGATTCTGAGCAGATCGTCTTCAAGAGCAAGGAAAAATCGGGAAGATCCGGGATCACCCTGCCTGCCTGAACGTCCGCGAAGCTGATTATCTATACGCCTGCTTTCATGCCTTTCAGTCCCCAGCACATGAAGTCCTCCAAGCTCGGTCACACCCTCCCCCAAAACAATATCAGTTCCGCGTCCAGCCATGTTTGTAGAAATGGTTACAGCTCCTTTCTGACCTGCCATAGAAATAATTTCTGCTTCTTTTTCATGGTTTTTAGCATTTAATACTGTATGTTTAATTCCTCTTTTTTTAAGCTTAGTACTAAGACTTTCCGATACATCAATTGAAACCGTACCTACAAGAACAGGCTGTCCTTTTTTATTAAGTTCGGCAATTTCATCCAGAGCCGCTTCAAATTTCTCTTTTTTTGTCTTATAGATAACATCCGGATTATCTTTTCTTATCATTTGCATATTTGTTGGAATAACAGCCACATCAAGATTATAGATTTTCTTGAATTCAGCGGCTTCGGTATCTGCTGTTCCGGTCATACCTGCAAGCTTATTATACATTCTGAAGTAGTTTTGGAATGTAATAGTGGCTAAGGTCTGGTTTTCATTTTCTATCTTTACGTTCTCTTTTGCCTCAAGCGCCTGGTGCAGACCATCACTGTATCGCCGTCCCGGCATCAAGCGGCCCGTAAATTCATCAACTATTATAACCTCACCATCTTTTACAATATAATCAACATCAAGCTTGAACAGCGTATGAGCTTTCAATGCCTGATTGACGTGATGTAATAGTTCTATATGTTTGGCATCATAAATATTAGTTACTTTCAGCAAATTTTCGGCTTTTGCAACACCTTCTTCAGTCAAGACTACTGTCCTGGCCTTCTCATCAATTGAATAATCTTTTTCTTGTTTAAGGCCAGGAATTATTACATTAACCATGTAATACAAATCGGTTGATTTTTCAGCAGGGCCTGAAATAATAAGCGGAGTTCTTGCTTCATCAATTAATATACTGTCCACCTCATCTACTATCGCATAGTTTAACCCGGGCTGGACAAGGGATTCACTATCGTACTTCATATTGTCTCTAAGATAGTCAAACCCAAACTCATTATTTGTGCCGTATGTAATATCAGAATAATAAGCAGTTTTACGTTCATAATCCGATAAACCGTGTAAAATTGTACCAACTGAAATGTTAAGAAATTTATAGATACTTCCCATCCATTCCGTATCACGTTTTGCAAGATAATCGTTTACAGTAACAACATGAACCCCTTTGCCGGTCAAAGCATTCAGATATGCCGGCAAAGTTGAGGCAAGGGTCTTTCCTTCACCGGTTTTCATTTCAGCTATTTTGCCTCTATGGAGTACAATTCCTCCAATTAACTGAACATCAAAGTGTCTCATATGCAGGGTGCGAAGAGAAGCTTCCCTGATCACTGCAAAAGCCTCCGGAAGTATTTCATCAAGGCTTTCACCCCGTGCGATTCGCTCCTTGAAAAGTGCTGTGTGCGCTTTCAAATCATCGTCACTTAGGGAATGGACTTTAGGTTCCAGAGAATTTATAGTTTCTACAATCGGTTTTATCTTTTTTATTTCCCGCTCGTTCTTGCTGCCGAATATTTTTGTCAGTAAACTGCCCATCATTATATTTCCTTGAGCTTAAAAAGCCATGTCAACAATTTGATTTGCTCTCACTAAGTTAGTGATCCGTAATTTATTTTTTCTATTAAAAACTCAGTTCATATTACCTATTATATCTTAAGCCTCTGACATATTTCATATCATGTTTTATTAATTAAATTCCCAAATTTTCGGAATGCGGTTAAAATTTGTTTTTGTTATAGTTCGTTTTTATTAATAAAAATCTGCCTTAGCAACAGCAGATTTTATTCTGTTGGCAGGAATCTTGAAAACTGCCTTTTAATACAGCGCTGTGGACAGATTATCAATTTATTTCTTTAAAGACTTTAAACAAAATAGAGCAATTCACATTTCTTATACCAGATAAAGCAGCATTGATTTTTTTGAAATTTATAAGACAGCTTAGGCTTTCGGATGGGCATAATTTAAAATAATCCGCTTGAAATATAAGAACAAATAACGACACAACAGGAATTTGGTGAAAAAAAGATATGACATCATTACAAATGGGCCATTTTAAACTCATCAAGTGGGAATGAAGAATATAGTAAACTATATCAGTTTAATAAATAATTACTTGGATTAACAGGAACACCATTAAGGTGAACTTCATAATGGACATGAGGACCTGTGCTTCGCCCGGTGTTGCCGATACGGGCAATAATTTCGCCTCTTTTTACAAAACTGCCCGGACTCTTCAATACCTTGCTAGTATGCCCATAGTAGGTTAGTATTCCATGACCATGATTAATCACTATTGCATTGCCTAACCCACCGATATAACCGGTTTCAGATACGATACCGTTAGCTGTTGCAACAATAGGTGTACCTTCAGGAGCAGCAATATCAACCCCTTTGTGAAATTCCCTTGAACCTGTAAAGGGTGAGGTACGATAACCGAATGTAGATGTTATGCTGCCGAATGCCGGGCGAATTGAAGGAGATATGGCAAGCAGATTCCGTTGTTCCTCAAAAAAAGATAATATCGATTTGAAACCTTCTTTTTGTCTGTTTGCAGCAAAATTAATACCTGCGACTTGATCATGCATTTCCCGCATCAGGCTGTTATGCCTTTCAGTAAGAGCTATTGTTGTATCTATGGCATCAGGGTTAGAACCACCGATACCAAAAAAGCGTTTGTTTTTTTTATTTTTAATTTTGGCCGCCGCTCTTATTTTTTTTTCAAAATTATGCAAGTCGGTAAGTGTTGATTTAATGCTTTTAATCTCATTGGCAAAAAACTGTATCTGTTTACGCTGGTTAAGCAATTCATCTTCCTGTACTGAAACCTTGTCCTGAAGATAGGTATTATCAAAGGAAGCTTTCTTTAACGTGATGTAATCGTAAATCAAATAACCCATTAAACTTGTTAATAATACAAGAATAAAGCAAGCGGAACGGACTAACTTACCGGAAGCGGTTATATGTTTTATCGTTGAACCAGCATTATTTAATAATAATAAGGAAATTTCTTTTTTTTTCATACCAAACAAACCCTTATATTAATGATTGTGTCAGTAACTTGATAGCCGGGATATAAATAGTTTTTTTTATTGTTTAAGCAGGTGCAGTTGACTTAGAAATCAACTACATTGCTACATAACCAGCAGAATTTACTTAACAACGTATGTTTTTTATCATAACGTCAAAAACCTGTCAAGTTATTTATAGCTTCCTTAAATCCTATCCAGATCGGAATCATCTGCATATGCACCTGAAAAAAGCTGCTATTCCAATCATGACTATAGACGATTTGATATTTTACTTTTGATGCAAGTTCCAAACAAAATTATAGTTTTATTATCTTTTATCTGCATTTTGTGGTTTAATCTTTAATCCTTTTTTTTATTTTTTGTTTGCACTTTATATGTTTTTATTCCCTGATATCAGAATGAATTTTTTCATTAAAACAAATTTCCTGGCATACTGCTTGTTATAATTTAAAATATTTTATCAGGATCACTTTGCAATATTCAGATATCCTAAGGTATTATAAAATATAATATTTCAACCAAAGGAAACTAATATCTTTTGGGAAATCTTAATTTTCACATCCGGATGAGGGGTTGCTGCATATTTGTAAATCACAGTATTATTAACCATGGAGGTAACAATGACTGCATTTGCCGGAATAACTGTTTTCGATGGGGTTTTCGAAGATAAATTAATGCCTGCAACAAAGGAAATGCTTGCCTGTGCCCGAAAGTTAGCTGAAGTATTTAACGAGAAAGTCAATTGCATTCTTTTTGGCGAAGGCCTGAACGAAACGCCAAAAGAAGCCGTTGCATTTGGTGCGGATACCGTTTTTGTGGCAGAACATCCTCTGCTTAAAGACTATAATCCGGATGTGTATTGTATTGCCCTTGATCAAATAACCAGACAAACTGCACCAAGGTGCATAATTTTAGGTCAGACCTCAATAGGAGCAGACATTGCACCCCGCATGGCATTTAAACTTGGATTTGATCTGATTACAGATTGTATTAAGATTAATTTTAATAAAGAAACCGAATCGTTTCTTGCCGTTCATCCTGTTTATGGCGGCAAAATCCATGCTGTATTTGCTTCTCTGAATTCACAGCTTATAGCAACCTTAAGACAAAAATCAATCGAGCCTCTTGAAAGAGATGACAGCAGGAAGGGAGAGATTATTCCTGTTAAGGTTGATATTGATCCTGCGTTGATCAGAATAAAAGTAGTTGAAAAAATAAAGGAAGAAACTGAAGGAATAAGATTGGAGAGCGCCCCTGTTGTTGTCAGCGGCGGCAGGGGTATAGGCAGCAAGGAAAACTTCAAACATTTGAAAGAACTTGCAGGAATATTGAACGGAGCTGTTGGCGGCTCACGACCTGCCTCAGATAACGGCTGGGTGCCTGCAACATCAAAGGTAGGGCTTACCGGAAAGATTGTAGCTCCAAATATTTATATAGCCATTGGAATATCAGGCTCATCCCAGCATCTGGCCGGATGCATAGGTTCAAAGAACATAGTTGCTATTAACAATGATCCCGCAGCAAATATATTCAGAGTATCCCGATACGGTGTTGTAGGAGACTGGAAAGAAGTCCTGCCGGGCTTTACTGAAAAACTCCGGGAATTGACTGCGTCATAGCAGCAAAAAGCCTTTTATAATCATCAGGCAGGATATACCTTATACTTAAGCTATTGTATTCAGGTATAAATATCAGGCTGCCCAAAAAGAAGCTTTTCGGCATTTAATCCGCAGATTTTCTCGGTATCTTCTTTTTCAAGACCTGAGATTTCAAGCTCTGAAAAATATCTTGAGGGGTTTATCAGAGGATAATCACTTCCAAACAAAATTTTATCAATGCCGGCAAGTTCTTTTGCCTTGAGGTAAATCCGGGAGTCGTAAAGAAAGGGCGATGCTGCGGTATCGAAATATACGTTTTTCATTGCTTCTTTTACTTCTTTTTTCAAAAGATTAAAGAAAAATATCCCTCCTCCCCAGTGGGCAAGTACTATTTTATTATCCGGGAATTTTTTTATAAGATTGTATATCTGTAAAAGAGTATTTGGAGTTTTGCCGGGGTATTTATGCCCTACTGGCTCATTTGTATGGATTAATACAGGTACATTTCTTGTTCTGCAGATATCCATAACAGGACTTAACTGTTGCAAAGTTTTTTCATCAATTCCCGATTCGTAAAAAGCAAGCTCGCCGATTCCGCAAAGACCGTCTGTCAAGCATCTTTCGGCCTCCTTTTCAGCCTTAATATTAAATGGATCAAAACAGGCAAACCCGATCAGACGATCAGGATATTTTAGAACCGATTCAACTATATAATCATTATTTAATGTAAAAACTTCATCATTTTTCCAGGGAAAGCCAAAAACAACAGTCTTATCAACCCCGTTTTTATCCATTGCTTCAATAAGTGTTTCAGCACCAACCAGCCTGGATTTCGGGGAATCATACAAAAGTTTAAAAGCAGGTTCCGATTGAAAATATTTTTCTCTGTTTCCTGAAATCTTTACCGGAAATATATGTGCATGAAAATCAATAACCACCTTTAAGACTCCTTCATAGAATACAGGACAGCGAAAATCACACAGCAAGGTTTGCTGTCCGCATTCATTTTTATTACCAATTCATAAACTTATCAGCTATCTTTCCCGTGAATCTTTCGCCTGAACCCTGACCCCGATCCCTGACCAATACAAATTAATCCGACCGAAGAAAGAGTTATGTGAAAGGACTCACTTTTGATATTGACTGAATAAACTAATCATATATATATATTCAACAATATGTGACAAAGGAGGTCAATATGTATTTTGATAAACCGGGTAAAATAAATACTGACAATACTCTTAATCTTGCCTTTGAACGCGGAAACGCTCTGGGAATAAAAGAGGTTGTCGTTGCTTCATCTAAAGGAGAAACCGCAAAAAAGGCTCTTGAGATTTTTGAGGGATTTAAAGTTGTCGTGGTTACATCTCACAGCGGATTTCTGGAACCTTTTAAACGTGTTATGCCTGATTCTGCAAAAAAACATCTTGAAGAAAGAGGAGCCGTTGTTATCTCGGCAACGCATGCGCTGTCAGGAGTTGAGAGATCTATTGCAAAAAAGTTCAGCGGTCTTTATCCCACCCTGCTGATTGCCGAAACATTGAGGCTGTTCGGTCAGGGTGTAAAAGTGGCTGTTGAAGTTTCGATCATGGCTGCCGATGCAGGTGCACTGTCAGGAAGCGATGTAATTGCCATAGGCGGAACAAGCAAAGGAGCTGATTCGGCGCTTGTATTAACACCTGCTAATCAATCTGATTTATTCAACATGCGGATTCGTGAAATTATCTGCAAACCAAGAACATTTTAGCAATGTTTTTTATAGCCGGGATATCTCCGAAAACCATAGTAGCAGATGAACACAAGAAATTATGCCCCGTATGCGGTCTGGCAAGAGCATACTACAGACGCATTGACCATTATTTCACTCTGTTTTTTATTCCGCTGTTTCGTGTGAAAAAAGGCGAAGAATTTTTAATGTGTGAAAAATGTGAGCAGGAAATAAAGGAGTTCGGATCCGAAAACGACTCCTTTCTATATGATAAAATTGTAACATGCAACAATTGTGGCAAAAAATTACACTCAGATTTCATATTTTGCCCATACTGCGGAAAGCCGAAAAAATAACTGAGGAGATTATTATGTCTAAAAAATGGGTTTACATGTTTGATAAACTTGACCTTGCCGAAGAATATGTCGGAGGAAACTGGGAAGATGTTCGCGGATTGCTCGGAGGAAAAGGTGCAAATGTTGCTGAAATGATACGCATAGGCGTTCCTGTTCCACCCGGTTTTACGGTAACAACCGAAGCATGTAACGCGTACCTGGAAGAAGGCGGGGCTTTCCCTGATGATATGTGGAAGCAGGAAAAAGAGGCTCTCAAGGAGATAGAAAATGCAACGGGGAAAATATTTGGGGACACCCACAATCCTTTATTTGTTTCCTGCCGGTCGGGTGCAAAATTTTCAATGCCCGGAATGATGGATACCGTATTAAACATCGGTCTAAATGATGAAACTGCAAAAGGTTTTGCCAAACAAATAGGTGATGAGCGTTTTGTATATGACTCATATCGCCGGTTTGTACAAATGTTTGGAAGCGTCGTAATGGGAATCCCTGATGAAAAATTCGAAGACATTATTACCCGTGCACGCACAGTTTCAAAAGTTAAAACCGATGCTGAACTTTCCGCAGATGTTTGGAAAAAAGTAACCGGAGAATTTAAAGAGATCTTCCGACGGCATGCAAAAAGAGAATTCCCCACCGATGTTTATGAACAATTGAGTCTTGCGACAGAAGCAGTTTTCAAAAGCTGGAACGGAAAACGCGCCATTGATTACCGCAATGCAGCCGGTATCGCAAACGATCTTGGAACAGCAGTTACTATTATGGCTATGGTTTTCGGCAATATGGGAAATGACAGCGCAACCGGTGTTGCCATGACCCGTAATGGTTCAACCGGAGAAAACAAGCTTGAAGGAGATTATCTTGTAAATGCTCAGGGAGAAGATGTCGTAGCAGGAATTCGCCTCACCAAAGATCTCTCGGAATTAAAAGTGGAAATGCCGGCTGCTTACGATGAATTTGCAAAAGTGGCCGCACAGCTTGAAAAACACTACCGCGATATGCAGGATGTGGAATTTACCATTGAAAAAAGCAAACTCTGGATGCTTCAGACAAGAGACGGAAAACGAACCGCCCAGGCTTCAGTGCGTATCGCAGTTGACATGGCCGAAGAAGGTCTTATCACACGCGAAGAAGCGGTTCTCAGAGTAAGTCCCGAGCAGGTGGATTTCTTTCTCCATCCCCAGTTTGACCGTAAAACAATTGAAGCTGCCAAAGCAGAAGGCCGATTACTGGCGACCGGACTTAATGTTTCTCCTGGCGCAGCTGTGGGTGTTGTGGCCTTTGATGCAGATCGTGCTGAAACATGGGCAAGAGAAGAAGGTAAAGAGGTTATAATGGTTCGCCCCGAAACCCGGCCTGATGATGTTCACGGAATGCTTGCTGCAAAGGGCATTCTGACCACCCGCGGAGGGAGAACAAGTCACGCCGCGCTTGTTGCGCGCCAGTTTGGAAAGCCTGCCGTTGTCGGTGTGTCTTCTCTTACGGTAGATCTCACCAGACGGCGGATGACTGTTAAAAATACCATAATTCATGAAGGTGACTGGATATCGATTGATGGAACAAGCGGAGAAGTTTATATTGATAAATTAGCTACAACCATTCCGGATATAAAAGATCCCTGGCTGATAAAGCTTCTTTCATGGGCGGATGAATTCAGACGGCTTCAGGTCTGGGCGAATGCCGATTACCCCCGTGATGCAAAAAGAGCCCGTGACTACGGAGCTCAAGGTATAGGGCTTTGCCGTTCCGAGCATATGTTCTTTGAATCCGAACGCCTTCCTTATATTCAGAAAATGATTATGACTGATTTATCGATTGAAAGGCGTGAGGCCATATATGCAATACTGCCTTTTCAGCGGGATGATTTTGCCGATCTGTTTCGAATCATGGATGATCTTCCGGTTATATTAAGATTGCTTGATCCGCCTTTGCATGAATTTTTACCTAATAATATTGAGCTGATGCGTGATCTTTCGGATCTGAAAATCAGGATACAGAAAGCTGCAAACCTTGATGAAATCAATGAGCTTCTCCAGAAAATCAGAACAAAGGAAAATATTCTTAAACGGGTGGAGAGTCTGCATGAGTATAATCCAATGCTTGGAATGAGAGGAGTTCGTCTTGGAATCCGTATTCCCGATCTAACTAAAATGCAGGTCAGGGCGATTTTCGAAGCAGCATGCATTGTAACCAAGGAGGGTGTTAAGGTTCATCCTAAGGTTATGATACCTCTAACAAGCCATGTTAATGAGCTCAAGGTGCAGCGTGCAACGCTGGAAGCTGAGGCTATTACGGTTATGGAAGAACAGGATATGCAGATTGAATACCAGTTCGGAACCATGATTGAGCTTCCGCGCGCAGCTCTTACCGCCGATCATATCGCAGAATATGCATCTTTCTTTTCTTTCGGAACAAACGATTTAACACAGACAACTTACGGCATTTCAAGAGACGACGCCGAATCAGGATTTTTAGTTGAATACCTTGGCTCCGGTATTTTGCCGGACAATCCTTTTGCCACCATCGACAGGGATGGAGTTGGCGAGCTGATGAGAATTGCAATAAAGAAAGGGCGTTCAGTGAAACCGGATATGGAATGCGGTATTTGCGGCGAGCACGGAGGAGATCCGAAATCCATTATGATCTGCCATGAACTCGGGCTTACCTATGTTTCATGTTCGCCTTTCAGGGTTCCGGTCGCAAGGCTTGCCGCCGCCCACGCAGCTCTTCTTGAAAAGAAAAAAGATAAATAGCTTTATGTTAAATTTAGCAACATTGCTGGAAAGCAGCGCCAGGAAACGGCCCAATCACATAGCTGTTATTTATAATGAAATAAAATTATCTTATGCCACAGTTATTAATGAAGCAGCCAATAAAGTTGCCAGTGGCCTGGTTGATCTGGGTATTCAGCCGGGAGACAAAATCGCTCTTAGCTGTTTGAATTTGCCGTATTTTCCAATTGTGTATTACGGAATTCTTAAAGCCGGAGCAGTTGTTGTCCCCTTAAATGTTCTGCTCAAGCCCAGGGAGATAGCTTATCACCTGAAGTCTTCCGATGCAAAAGCGTATTTTTGTTTTGAAGGAACTAAAAATTTGCCAATGGGAAAAACCGGCTGGGAAGGCTTTAATGAAACGGCCACTTGTGATCATTTCATTATTATGACGGCTGACCCGGCTGCACCTTCTCCCATTGATGGAGCCGATACATCAGGAAAGCTGATACACAATAAGCCGCCTGTGTTTCCCACAGTGCAGACCAATTCGTCGGATGATACCGCTGTTATCATGTTTACCAGCGGTACTACAGGCCAACCGAAAGGAGCCGAACTCACCCATCTGAATATGGTTTTTAATGCCCGCTTAAGCGACACAATGTACGAAACTCATCCCGATGACGTGCACCTGATCACCTTGCCTCTTTTCCACTCTTTCGGGCAGTCTTTGCAAATGAATGCCGTATTTTATAACGGCGCAACGATCACATTGCTTCCCCGTTTTAATCCCGATGCGGCTTTTAGCATTATGCAGCGCGACAATGTGACTTTTTTTGCCGGAGTTCCTACCATGTACTGGGCATTGCTCAACCATCCGGAAGCCGAAAAGTACAATCTTGATAAAATATATAAGACCCTGCGGTATTCGGTATCGGGTGGATCACCCATGTCACTGGAAGTCATGAAAGCATTTAATGAAAAATTTCATATAAAAATCCTTGAAGGATACGGCTTGTCGGAAACAAGCCCGGCCGCTTCCTTCAACCGGATTAATCGTGAAAGCAAGGCAGGTTCAGTCGGTCTTCCCGTTTGGGGCGTACAAATCAGGATTGTAAGCGAAAAAGATGAGGATGTGCCGCAAGGAGAGCTTGGCGAGTTAATCATTCAGGGCCACAATGTGATGAAGGGTTACTACAAGAAACCTTCTGAAACTAAAGAAGCATTTAAAAACGGGTGGTTCCATACCGGTGATATCGGCCGTTTCGATGAAGACGGCTATATTTATATCGTTGACCGGGTTAAGGACATCATCATTCGAGGCGGTTTTAATGTCTATCCACGGGAAATTGAAGAAATACTGTTATCCCATCCTGATATCAGCATAGCCGCCGTCATCGGAGTTCCCGATGACCGTTACGGCGAAGAAATCAAAGCCTTTGTTGTCAGAAAAAAGGGGGCTGAATCTACAGAAGAAAAAATCAGGCTATGGGCCAGAGAAAACATGGCGGCTTATAAATATCCCCGGCAAATCGACTTTCGCGACACATTGCCCATGAGCGCCACAGGGAAAATATTAAAAAAAGAATTAAAGCAGAAACATTAGCAGGGACCAATTGCAAAACTCCCAGGTCTGTCATTCCTGCAATGTTTTTGAGCGGAAATCCGGTTTATAACTATCTTAAATCATGGATGTCCGACAAAAGCCTTCGGGCATGATAAGATAATTTACAATTATCTCAGAGGCTTAAAATTAATCGGTAAAAAGTTGCGGAAACTATCGATGCAGATTATTACGACACATAAAAACACTGATTTTGATGCTCTTGCTTCCATGATTGCTGCAAAGGTTTTATATCCTGAAGCTGTCTGTGTACTTCCGAAAACGGTCAATCCCAATGTTAAGGCTTTTCTTTCTATCCATAAAGACATTTTTGATATGCGCTCATCCGGTGATATAGATTTTGATAAGGTCAAAAGTCTGATTGTTGTTGATACAAACAACTGGAAACGTCTTGACCGGATGGAGTCTCTTTCGTCAAGAAAAGACCTTGAGATTATATTATGGGACCATCATAAAGCCGACGGAGATATCAAAGCAGCCTGGAGCTGTCAGGAAGAAGCCGGATCAAACATAACTCTTATGGCGCGCAGACTGAAAAAAGAAAAAAAGAAAATATCTGCCATACAGGCAACCCTGTTTCTGATAGGGCTTTACGAAGATACAGGAAATCTCAGCTTTGCTTCCACAACAGCAGAAGATGCTTATACAGCCGGCTTTCTGCTTGAAAAAAAGGCGGACTTAAATATTGTAGGCTCTTTTCTGCGCCAGGCATATGGAGAAAAACAAAAAAATATTTTATTTGAGATGCTGCAGTCTGCAAAAAGATCCAAAATTAACGGCTATACTATCAGTATTAATAAGCTGAATATTGAAGGGCATGTAAACAGTCTTGCCGTGGTTGTAGGCATGTACAGAGAAATTTTAAATGTTGATGCCACATTCGGAATATTTACAAATAAAGAAAAAGACAGGTGTATGGTTATCGCCCGCTGCAATGCTGAAGGTCTGGATGTAGGTTCAATTATGCGCAGCATGGGAGGAGGCGGGCATCCCGGTGCGGCTTCCGCAATGTTAAAATCGGTTAATCCCGATGCCGTTGAGAAATGGATAAGGGAACTTATAGGAGGAAATCAGCAGGCATCGGTACAGATAAGTGATTTAATGTCTTTTCCGGTTTTTACTGTGGAACCCGATACATCAATGGAAAAGGTCGCCGCTATATTAAAGGAAAAGGGCTGTACAGGACTTCCTGTGGTTAAAGATGAAAAACTTGTAGGAGTCATTTCACGCAGAGATTTTATTAAAATAAAAAGAACGTCTCAGCTACAATCTCCTGTGAAGGCATTTATGAGCACAAATACCACAACAATCGCTCCGGGAAAAAGTCCTGTTCAGGCTGCCAAACTCATGGCAAAGCATGATATAGGTCGGCTTCCTGTAGTCGAAAACGGACGAATAATAGGCATTATTACGCGTTCGGATACAATGCTCTATTTTTACGACATGATGCCGGATTGAATTCTAAACAGTGCCTGTCCCGTTTATTAAAAACCATAACAGAAATGGTTCTGTAATTTTCGCTATTTTACAACCTTACCCGGACTATTTAACACATTTATTCAGCCAAGTTTATCTGTGTTCATAAAAAGAATTTTTATACAATTGACAGATACAATGTAATTTATGTATTGATAAAATAGCTGAATATAATATAAAAAGATTATCATGAAAGGGTATTTATTATCCCCTGATGATTAATTATTTTAACTTTTTATTTATGCAAAATTAATTTTAAATATTACAAGGAGATAACAATGTCAGGTCTGAACAAAGCGATGCTTATAGGTCGCCTGGGCAAAGATCCGGAGATTCGCTATACAACGGCTGGAGTTGCAATTGCTAATTTTTCTATTGCAACATCTGATGAATGGAAAGACAAAGATAGCGGCGAAAAAAAAGAACGTACAGAATGGCATAAGATAGTGGCTTTTGCGAAACTGGGTGAAATATGTGGTGAATATCTGTCTAAAGGCAAGCAAGTATATGTTGAAGGCCGGATTCAGACAAGAGCGTGGGATGACAAAGATGGGAATAAAAAATATACAACTGAAATAGTAGCTTCTGATGTGCAATTTCTTGATAAAAAAGATTCAGGGGATTCGGGCAAAAGGAACTTTAACAATAATGATTCTACATATCGTGAGACTCCCGGACCGGTTCATCATGATGCCAAAGATGATGATATACCCTTTTGATTTATTTTTGATAAATATCAGTACATCCAGTATATAACGAAAAGATATACTTAGTTTTATATTATAAATATGCTTGATGATGTTTTATTGGTTGCGGCAACTTATTGGACCTTAGATATCTGACTAAGCAAGGCAGACATTATATGAGTTGTTGTTTATTGTGGTTTAATGAGAAATTTTACAATATATAAGACTATCAGGATTTTTTATCCTCATCGATTTTATCATGTTCTTTTTTTTCAGATTCGGAAGTTGCGGTTTTAAAGTTTTTGATAGCTTTCCCCAGCCCCGCTCCTATTTCAGGAAGTTTGCCTGCTCCAAAAATAATAAGGACGATAACCAGTATTATTATAAGTTCTTGCATTCCAATTCCAAACATTGACTCCTCCAGATAGTTCTTAGTAGTTAACGGCTTCGTAAAAAGTTTTTCTGCTTAAGTTACGCTTGTTCTTTCATCTTAACGAACTCAACCAGTTGATGGAACGCAAACCATCCACAAACTTTATTATAGGCTTAATAGTTGGGCCTTAAGTGCTTTTAGTTTAAGCCTTTTGCATAGTCCTATTATAAATACCACCCACCTTTGTGAGTGTCAATCTATAAACTAAGTCCTGCGTTCAATATTGATATATCATTATTTTATATAGTTATTTCGCGATGGTAAGACAAATCAAAAGTATTCGGGACAGTGCTTGGTGAGTTTATCAGAATTGTTTTATTTCTGAGCAGTCTAATAATTAAATTTATTAAAACCAACCGCGAATATTAGAAATCGGTAAAAATCTGGGGTAAGGCCGGAAACGGTAATTTAGTAAAATACCATAAATGCACACCACGGAATTTAATAAAATTTCATGCAGGATGACAGTGTTTTTGTGTTAAATAGAAACAAAGGTTCTTTTTTCCCATTGCAACAGGTTGGCTTTTTTGGGTTTTCAATGAATACGGCATTGTATTTTTTAAAAATCTTGACACTTATATTTTCGAAATGATAAAAAAAGCAATATTTTAATTGCATATTAAGTGCAATTCAATCCTTGCTCCGGTTAAATCGGGGCTTTAAATCCAGAAGGAGGTTTTATGAGAAGGTACGAAACAACCGTTATTATCGATCCCGATATTCCCCCTGAAAACCGGGCCCCCCTTTTAGAAAAAATTAATGAAATTATATCTCAAAAGGACGGATTTCTTGTTAAGCTCAATGAATGGGGAACCCAAAAGCTTGCTTACGAAATTTCGAAAAAAACCCGCGGACATTACGTCCATCTTGACTTTTGCGGGACAGGTTTGCTTGTAAGCGAGATGGAGCGTTTCTTCCGTATTGACGATCGTGTTCTTAAGTTCATGACCATACTGCTTGAGAAAAATGTAGATATCGAAAAGATAAAAGCAAAAATTGCTGAATTGGAAGCCGAAGCTGCTTCATCCGCTCAAATGAACAAATCGGAAAAAACTGACCCGATTTCCGAAGAAAATGAAACGGAACCGGAAGATGCAATAACAGAAAACGATAGCAGCGAAAAGGAGTAAGAAATGGCTTATGATAATCAGGCTCGAGGACAGATAGATACGGATAAAAAGAAAAAAAGAGTATTTCACAGGCGTAAAGTATGCCGTTTTTGCGCAGATTCAACTCTTATAATAGACTACAAGGATTATAAATCACTCAGATATTTTACCACTGAAAGGGGGAAGATTATTCCAAGGCGAATTTCTGGCACATGTGCAAAACACCAGAGAGTATTAACACATGCCATAAAACGTGCAAGAACTATAGCTCTTCTGCCATACGTCGGAACTTTGGATTTTTAGCGATAGTATATTTATCGGATTTAAGGCTGTTTGAGCGGAGGCTGTGATAGTGGCGTATGCCGAAGGAGAAATATTTAAAGACACGTTGAGAGGAATTTGCATATCAAGTCTTTTATGTATAGCGTGTCTATATGTTCCGGTCATAGGTTTTTTGTGCGCTCTGCTCATTCCCTTATCCGTGCTGTTTTATAGCTCTAAGATAGGCAGAAGGTCAGGCCTGATAGTATCCGGCACAACTGTTTTTGTACTTATATGCATCTTACGCAATGTATCAATCGATATTGTTTTTTTTGCCGAACTCCTGTTTTTGGGATTCATACTGAGCGAATTATTTCATTTTGAATTACCAATAGAAAAAACAATCGGTTATGCATCTTTTTGCATCTTAGCTACAGTGACTGTCAGTCTGATTATATATGGCAACATCCAAGGAACCGGAATTTATGCTATAATTTCCGAGTATGTTGCAATAAATCTGAAGCAATCTATTGAGATCTATAAACAAATGGGTATGCCTGAAGAAAACATACGAATGCTTTCGGATTACATGGAGCAAATTCAGTATGTTCTTATAAGGATAATTCCTTCGTTGGTAATTGTCTCAACTCTGCTTTTAAGTTGGGTAACTCTGTTGATTGCAAAACTTTTGTTTGCCAGAAAAAAACTTTTTTATCCTGATTTCGGTACACTGAATTTGTGGAAAGCACCTGAGCATCTTGTCTGGCTTGTAATAGCATCGTTTCTGATGCTTTTGATTCCGGACAAAACCATTAGAATTTTCGGGATAAATATATTGCTTGTTATGATGCCGGTATATTTTTTCCAGGGTCTTGCCGTTGTCTCTTTTTATTTTGATAAAAAGCGGTTGCCTAGGGGACTCAGGATTTTATTGTACAGCATAATTGCGTTCCAATATCTTGCTGCTGTATTTATTGCGGGTCTTGGTTTTTTTGATATATGGCTTAATATAAGAAAAACCGAATACCCCCAAAAAAGTTGACGGCCCTTAAACAGATTGAAACCGGGTATTATCCAAAGGTCACATATAATATTTTTAAATTTGCCGGCTTAATCGTGCTGTTCTTCTAACAGCATAAAAAGCCTGCTTTATATTTGGAGGTTAATTAATGAAAGTAATATTGAAAGAAACTGTCGAATCTCTTGGTGTTATCGGTACTATTGTTAATGTTGCAGAAGGATATGCACGCAACTATCTTTTGCCTCAGAAAAAGGCTGTTTTGAACACTCAGCATAATCTTCAATTGCTTGAACGTGAAAAAGCCAAAATAGAAATTTTGATAGCAAAAGAAAAAGGGCTTGCAGAAGAAACAGCGAAAAAATTAAACGGAGTAGTCTGCAAGATAACAGCAAAGGTTAGCGAGGAAAACCGCCTTTATGGATCGGTTACGGCAAGAGAAATCGTTGATTGTCTGGCAGCACAAAATTTGATTGTGGAAAAAAATATGGTACTACTCGTTGAACCCATAAAAACATTGGGCACATTTACTGTACCAGTTCGCGTATACAAGGGCATCAAACCGGAAATAACGGTTGAAGTTGTGCCTGAATAGCCATAAAGATTAAATTATTATTCCATAATATTCAATGACAAGGACAAAACCACAAGGCGCAAGAGAAACATCTTTGCTTAAAGTGCCCCCTCAGAGTATTGAGGCCGAGGAATCTCTGTTAAGCGCTATTTTGATCGATAACAGCACATTACTTGATATTATAGAAATCCTCTCTCCTGATGATTTCTATAAGTCTGTCCATCAGATAATTTATTCAGCTGTCCTGGAGCTTTTTAGCAAAAGCGAACCGGTTGATCTTGTTACATTATCCAATGCTTTAAAAGAACAGGGCAAAATTGAACAAATTGGTGGTGCAACATATTTAGCTAAGCTTTTAGATATTCCTCTTGCAACAAATGCAGTTCATTATGCTAAAATTGTATATGATAAAGCATGCCTTAGAAGACTTATCGAAAAAGCGAACGATATTGTCAGAAAGTGTTTTGAAGACAGCGGTAATCTCGATGAGATACTTGATTATTCCCAAAGCTCAATCTTTGATATATCTGAAAAGAAAATAAAGCAGGCTTTTTACCCTTTAAAGGAAATCATCAATGTCAATATTGATGCTCTTGAAGAAAGACAGGGAAAAAGATCCCTTGTTACCGGAGTCGAAACAGGTTTTACAGATCTTGATAAGCTGACTTCAGGCTTTCAGAAATCAGACCTTATAATCATTGCCGCACGTCCGGCTATGGGCAAGACAGCATTTGCTCTAAATATAGCAAGAAATGCAGCCGTTAAATCCAATACTCCTGTTGCTATTTTTTCTCTTGAAATGTCTAAGGAACAATTATCCTTAAGAATGCTTTGTTCGGAAGCAAAAGTTGACTCAATGCGTGTGAGAAGCGGCTTTCTCAGTACGGAAGACTGGAAAAACCTTACGGATGCAGCAGGAATATTATCCGAACAGCCAATATTTATTGATGATTCTCCGGCTATATCAGTTATGGAAATAAGGGCTAAAGCCCGCAGACTTAAAATGAACAAAGGGCTTGGACTTCTTATCATAGATTATCTCCAGCTTATGAGGGGATCGCTTCCTGCTGAACGCAGAGACCTTGAAATCGCCGATATATCAAGATCTTTAAAAGCGCTTGCAAAAGAGCTTAACATTCCGGTTATTGCCCTGTCCCAGTTAAACAGAAAGCTTGAGGATAGAGCGGATAAAAGGCCACAGCTTGCCGATTTAAGAGAGTCAGGGGCTCTTGAGCAGGATGCGGACGTGGTAGCATTTATATACAGAGATGAAGTATATAATAAGAACGAAGATAATCCCCATAGGAATACTGCGGAAGTATTACTCGAAAAACAAAGAAACGGGCCGATAGGCAAAGTCACCTTGACTTTTATGGGTGCATTTACGTTATTTAAAGACATGGCCATAGACAGATACAACATCATAGAAAATCAACCGTGAAACCGGAGAAATCCAAATGCTGAAAACCATCCGAAAGTACATAATCATTGGTATTCTGGCTTATTGTGTTTATTTTCTTTTGAGTAACCATATAATTTTTAACGGCACCAAGTTTTATCATATCCCAAAAAGCCAGCTGGTTTTTACATATACATTTTATGAACTCAAAGATAAAAAACCGGAAACTATTATGGCAATAGATGATCTTAGATATGACGGCATCGGGGATCTTCTGGTAGAACTTGGAATAATTGATGAAAAAGAAAAAGAAAGACTTGAAGCCAAATACGATGCCCAGGAATATGAATAATAAATTCAGGAGAGCCACTTTCAAAACGTTTCAGTTTGGTCAAGGTCAAGGCGGGCGATAATTTTAACCACAGGAATACATTTAGTATTTTAAAGATAGCGGCTTCACTGCGTGCAAAATTTGAGTCCAACGCAAAAGATCGGCCTGAATAGGATGTTTTGAAACAGGCTCAGGAGAAAATTAATATAAATGGCTGAAGCTAAGATTACTTTAAATGATGACGGCACATTAAATGTTCCCGATTTTCCGGTTATTCCATTTATTGAAGGTGATGGTACAGGACCTGATATCTGGAAGGCATCAAGTCTGGTGTTTGATAAAGCTGTGGCAAGTGCATATAAAGGCTCAAGAGAAATAAAATGGCTGGAAATACTTGCCGGCGAAAAGGCGTTTGCCAAAACAGGTAAATGGCTTCCGGAAGAAACCGTAAAGGCTATAAGAGAACATATTGTCGCCATAAAAGGTCCCATGACAACTCCTGTTGGCAAAGGCATAAGAAGCATTAATGTCTCTTTAAGGCAAAAGCTTGATCTTTATTCATGCATACGTCCCGTTAAATATATTGATTCCGTTCCCAGCCCGATGAAAAATCCTGAAAAAGTCGATATGGTTATTTTCAGGGAAAATACCGAAGACTTATATGCAGGTATAGAATGGGAAGAAGGAAGTGTTGGTGCTGCCAAGCTTCTTGAATTTCTTGCTAAGGACATGGGAATTTTTCTTCCCGAAGATACAGGTATCGGAATTAAACCGATCAGCGAAAAAAACAGCAAACGCCTTGTGGCAAAGGCCATAGCCCATGCAATTTCGAACGGGCTTTCAAGTGTAACCCTGATGCACAAGGGTAACATTATGAAATTTACGGAAGGTGCTTTTGCTAAATGGGGTTACGAAGTTGCAAAGGATAAATTCGGGGAAAAAACAATATCCGAACATGAACTTTTTGATAATTACAACGGTATAAGACCCGAGGGGAAAATAATAATAAAAGACCGAATTGCAGATATGCTTTTTCAGCAGGTTCTGTTGCGGCCTGAAGAATATGATGTTATTGCTGCCCCAAACTTAAACGGAGACTATATTTCCGATGCTCTTGCCGCCCAGGTTGGAGGGCTCGGCATGGCTCCAGGTGCAAATATAGGAGATTATTGCGCTCTATTTGAAGCAACTCACGGTACGGCACCAAAGTATGCCGGTAAAGATATGGTAAATCCGAGTTCTCTTATTCTTTCCGGTGCTATGATGCTTGATTATATAAAATGGGAAGAAGCAGCCGAACTGATAAGGCTGGGTTTGCAGGCAACCATCAAAGACAAAATTGTTACCTATGACCTTGCGCGCCAGATGGAAGGCGCTAAAGAAGTAAAATGTTCACAGTTTGCTGCTGCTATAATCGAGAGAATAGGTAAGATTTAAATGCTTTTTATCCGCCTTGCGGAGATATTTAAAAAAGCGGTTTTCCCTTCAAAGTGTATTGTATGTGGTTCTTTTTTTCATGTTTTTTCTGAAAATGATCCTGTACATCAAAAAAACTATTCCGATAAAAAATATGAGATTGAAAACATCACTTTTGAAAGAGTAATGTCTCCCTTTCTATGTTCCTCCTGCCTTGTTGATTATTTACCTGTTGAATCCCCCTTCTGTTCTTCATGCGGAATTGTTTTTAAAAGCCGTGAGGGAACAGATCATATCTGCCAGAAATGCATTGAACACCCTAAGCGTTTCGGAAAAGCCCGCTCTGTATTTCTTTACAGCAAGTCGGTTATGGAAGTAATTCATTCTTTTAAATACAAGGGAAAACTTCAGCTTGCAGATCCTCTTGAGCTGCTTCTTTTTTCCGTTCTGATCCGTTACTGGGGTTTAAATGATTTTGACCTTGTCGTACCTGTTCCTCTGCATCCAAAGCGTTTCAGATCAAGAGGTTTTAATCAGGCATATATTCTTGTAAAAAATTTTAAAAAATTGGCTGAATTGATCACGGCAGCGCCAGCAGGTTTTGACATAGGAAGAGATATCCTTCAGAGAACAAAATGGACTCAGCCGCAAACCGGGCTGGGACGGGAAGAAAGGATAAAAAATATCAAAGGGGCTTTTACAGTTAATAAACATTGTAAAGTAAAAAAAACGAGAATCCTTTTGATAGATGATGTATATACCACCGGCGCTACAGCTGATGAATGCGCAAAAGCTCTATTTGAAGCAGGTGTGCAAAGTGTTGATGTCCTTACCATTGCAGGAGCGATCTGATCTATAAAATCAGCATTGATCATAATCAACTCCATTTTTTAATTTAAACGCCCTTTCTTCACCTACAGGAAACCCATACAGCCCCGAAATAATTTACTCTCACGAAGCCGTTTATCGTATCCGCCTGTAAAAACTATATTCTAAAATTTGGGGGCGTCATCGAAGCCCTTTAACAAATTTTCTGCGGTTAGAATACGTACCCATACCCAATTACAACCAGGCAATCAGAATAATATTATGGCAAACGCTATAAAACTGCAGGAATTTAAAGTGCACTTTGGATTCCAGAGAATACAGACTTATCAAAGGTTCTAAGGCCAGTAGATATCCTGTGGGTCTGTTGAAATATCTGAAACAATCAGTTTCTATGTTTAGCTTTGCTTGCAATCATGAATATTAGAAACTTAAGTACGATTTATTCTGCTTCATATTTCCATATAGTTTTAATTTATTTGCAATAAGTTAACTCCTCAAAATAACCGGATAAAACGTTTGACAATAGGTTGATGGCAGGTATATTGTAATCACGTTTGTTTTGGTTTATCTGGGCGTAAATGCCAATGGCCGGAAAATGGAATATTTATCCATTTGGACTTTACGAATTGCCCCGACGGTCCGGCGAAGCGCATCTATACAGGTTCAACCATCCTTTGGCAGAAGCCATTGTTGCCCGAGCCAAAGATCGCCAAACCCTGTCGGCTGAAATCCACTTCGACTATGGCCTGCACGATGGCAAAGTATCGATCCTGGAACCTTTCATCGGGCAATCCGCGGTTGGCTTAATGCCTGGTTCTATACCGTCGAGTCCCTTGATCAGGCTGAGGACTACCTTATCCTCGCAGCGGTCACTGATGATGAACGTCACATGGACGATAAAGCAGCAGCCAGATTGCTCAGTCTGCCCGGTAATTTAATAAAAACTTTAAACGGCGGAAAGATCAACGGCGGCTTGGATACGACTTTAGAGCAGCGCCAGACGGCTATTCAAAAAGAGATATCCGAACGCAACGCCCGCTTTTTCGAAGCCGAAGCCGACAAGCTGGATGGCTGGGCGGATGATCTCAAAATCGGTCTGGAGCGTGAAATAAAAGAACTGGACCGGCAGATTAAAGAAGCCCGTCGTGCCGCTACTGCCGCACTTACATTGGAGGAAAATCTGGCAGGCCAGAAACAGATCAAAGCTTTAGAAGCGCAGCGCAATCAGAAACGACGTTCCCTTTTCGATGCCCAGGATGAAGTTGATCGCCAGCGGGATGATTTGATTGCGATGATTGAAGGAAAGCTGCAGCAGCGAACAGAAATCGTTCAGCTATTTGAGATTCGATTGAATTTAAGGTAATTTTAATGAAACGAGTAGATTTCTAACGTAAATCATGATAAAAAAAATCCGAAGCTAATCTAAAAAGAAACCACCGTTATTGAACAGTTAACCTTCCAAGAAGTAAAAATGGATATTGAACAAGTTTGATAATATAATTACACCAATTATATTTGTCATTATAACTTAAATTTGGATATCGTCAGTTTTGGAATTTTTCGATATTGAGAGAAAACTATTCAATATATTGTTATGTTTAAAAAATATTTGGAGAATGAAAATGCAAACAGTTACTATATCAATAAAGAATAAAGAGATAAGGGATAAGATAATATGGTTCTTAAAACACTTAGAAAGTGAAGGCGTTGAGATAATGTCGCAGGAAGATATTGAAGATTTAAAACTTTTGGCAGTAACAAGAGGGGAAGAAAGTATCCTGTTTTCTGAGTATTTAAAAAATGAAGATTAATATCAGACAAAGCGCCATAAAAGATTTAAAAAAGATTGTTGGAACTGATAAAAAGCGTATTCACGATAAGATTCTGGAACTGGAAAATTTTCCTAATGTCAGCAATCTGAAAAGATTAACAAATTTTGAACCTGCCTATAGAGCAAGAGTCGGGGATTATAGAATTTTATTCGATGTTGGTAAAGACACGATTGAAATTGGTCGGGTTCTGCATCGTAAAGATAGCTATAAAAAAACATAACAAAATCGTTGCACCAGATCGCTATCGCTCTCCGGTAAACTCATTGTTACGAACTGATATGAACTGAGGGGGACACATGAGCCAGTGGATAGATCGAATACTTAACCACTCTGTTTGGCAGCATATGACGGCACTGGGGCCTGCCATTGATCGAGCTATAGCGCGAGAAGACGTTGATCCGCCGAGTATTGACGGATTGGAGCGCGTCCGAGTGGTCCTGACATTCACTGGAAAAAGACTGGCGGGTGCAGACCCGCAGCTAATTCAACCCACGGTAAATTTGTTCTAAATATAAGCTTCAATTATTTAGAACCACTGGTTGAAATCTTTTCGTCATTTTCAGATAATCGAAGACAGCTCTTACGTTAAATGATAATCGTCTCATTTTTTGAGACACGGTTTGTTTGGC
>NZ_JBAMMY010000087.1:0-3080 GCF_051233685.1 Desulfobacterium sp. N47 | reverse complement strand
CTCAGCCCGATTCCGTGAAATGAATTCATGATTCCCCAAACCGTACCGAACAACCCTATAAAAGGAGAAGTATTTCCGGTTGTTGCAAGAAAAGGAACCAGTTGTGTCAGACCCGTTATCTCGGAATTAATAGCTCTTCTTAAAGCACGCTTTACGTTATCCATTCCGGCAAATTTGGAGCTTATGGTCACATCTTCGGATTCTGAAGACATGGAAGATATGGAAACACCCGACTGGCTTAATTTTGCAAGCTCCGCATAACCTATGCGAAATATCCTGGCAAGCGGGCTACCGGTTAATTCTTTTGATTTCGCATAAACATCCGAAAAATCGCGGCATCTCCAGAAATAGTCTGTAAAGGCTTCGGATTCTTTAAATGCCCGCCGCAGGTATTTATATTTAATAAAAATAATCGCCCAGGAAGTAATGGAAAAAAGAACAAGAGTCATTAATACACCCTGAACCACAATTCCTGCATTGCCTATCATGTGAAATAAGTCTAACTGCTGGGAACCCATAGAATATACTCCGCTAAATTGCGCAAGTTGTGAATGATAACAGATAGTGAACGGTAAATATTGAAATTTTGTTTTTTATATCGGCAATATACTTCTGTGTCAACGATAAGTTGCTTTTGCGTTTATTCGGTAATGTTGATTTCAAATACATTTTTGAAAAATTTCCTTTATTAAAGAACCTGAAACCAACCATCAACTGTAATATGTTTTATTCTTAATGACCATGTCTTAATGAAATTTTGCCAAACATTACCACAAGTCCTGCTATAAGACTGTAGAGTGTTTCAATGTTGAGATTTTCTTCCACTGTTTTATCATAAAATATGGTAAGACTTGATTCAAGACCATCATCAGGTCCTGAATAACAAATCAGTATCGGCACTTTGGGAAGCGGAAGCAAAACAATGGAAATATCGGCAGGATAATGGTAATCAATACGTTTTCCGTTAAATATCTGAAGCATATCATTAAATAATTCAGTGTAAGTATCGGCAATTTTTTTTAAGGGCTTTTCGGCTCTTTGGGAGTAAAGCGGGTACCACTCCTCTCCGCCTTTAAGTTCCCTGAAAGTGACCCATTCGCCTGACGGCGGTGTTCCCTTGCCGTATAGTATGTAGTTCAAAATCGGTATTGCCACCCATGGATTAACATGAATTTCCGTGATAATATTTCCATGTTCATCCACGCTGAAATTCTTTCCGAGGCACTGAAGCGTAAGTATGCCTGATGCATATTGTACGCCCAGCCTCTTTGCGGCTTCCGCCAGATCGATCGAAGCTATTTTCTGCTTTAATTCTTTTATAGCTTCCCCCTGCTGCTGCGTAACCCCCTTATTTGCCTTTTTTGTTGTATCAACCTGTTCGATTATACCACTATCCAGTCTTGGGCAATCTTCAAGCTTCATTTCTCTTTTAAATACCGCCGCTGCAAAGGCAAGACATGTTGGTTTTCCGCATTCCCGGCAATTGGATTTATCCAGTAATTTTAATATTTCTATAGGGTTGTTCAGATTTGCCATATTCCTGTCCCATACAATTTTGATATCGATTCTTTTTGCTTAGGTACGTGTATTGCATTAGCAAGGTCACGCTGAGTAATCCCAATCTTCATTAAGCATCTCACCGGGATGCGTAGGTGCTCTATGGGTTGGTATTCGAATCATTATAAATTCCTCGCATGTTAATGATAGTCGGCAATTTCAACATCAACTGGACCTGCCTCTGTCCATTTAAAGCAGATCCGATACCGGTCATTAATGCAGATGCTATGTTCTTGTAACCATTTTAGCCTATGTATTGATTATCTCCAAGCCTAAAAACTTAACCATCGGATCGAAATCCCTGTCGTCATGCAACAATGCCAACTGGTGGTGAATACAGAAAGTTCCAATAATGACATCTATGGTCTTTCTTACGGTAACGCCTTTTCTCCTTAAATATCTATAGTTCATAGCACTTTCTATGGCTAATGACTGTCCTTCCATCGGCATAAACGGAATGCCCAGGAGAAGATCCCTTGCCTTGCTATCTTGAAATCTTTATCACTTTGAAATCCCTGAAGAACTTCGGTTAGAATAAGGCCACCTATGATTATAGGCGTATTTCCAAGCGAAGAATCCAGCCAATCAGTCTGAGATGTTTTACTGCCATTGAAGTAGTCAGCCCAAACGGACGAATCAACAAAAATCATTTGTCTGACCTCATCTCATCAAGATTGCCAAACCATTTGAGTTTTCCACGAAAACGCTTGATTTCTTTCTGCCGCTTAACCTGGACCAACAGTTTCAATCCTTCTTCTATAGCATCCTTTTTTGTTTTGAGGCCGGATACCTTTAAGGCTGATTCCATCAGATCGTCATCTACGACTACATTTGTCCTCATTTCTCACCTCCCATGTGTATATATTGACTATATCATACACATTATTTGCATTATTTGGAAGGTTTTTTTGAAGTTGTTGGTTATTTCTTGCCGTATAAATCAAATTGATATTTTTTATCAAAGTTTGCGGCGGCCTGTCTGCGTACCGGCAATCTTGTCAATCAGACCGAACTGGGCACAGTAAACAATCCTGACCACCATTTTTGAGGAAGCAACAGAATTCTTCAACCTTTGTCGTAAGAACGGAATCCAGGGTTCAAGGACTGGTGGCACAGGGGAGAACAGCCACGGAAACCCTGAAGATTGCAAGGGATGTGGCCCGGAAGTTGATGGAAGCGCGTTTGGAAAAGGCTAAAAATAAGGAACACTAAGGGCAATCTTGAGAGAAGCCGATATTGCTCCGGATGATTTTTTAAAAAAGAAATAAATCTACATCCTTCTTTACAAACCGCATTCTATAAAAAACATCATATAATACTCATAAAATCATTGTGTTATACATCAAAATAGATAAAGTAAATACTCACCCAATTATATTATAGAAGGCAAATCGAAAATTCCTGACTTTTATCCGGGTGCGGAATAGTGATGTTTCGTCTGAATTTCTCACTCATTTCCACCCCAGGCATCTGCTAAATCACCAAATAATTCATATAAATCTTGTTATTATAATTTTAATTTG
>NZ_JBAMMY010000086.1:0-21625 GCF_051233685.1 Desulfobacterium sp. N47 | reverse complement strand
ATTATTGAGGATCTACAGGCGCTCATTCTCAAATGTGTCGATGCAATCCGGCCTGGTAGAAGTAATAAACGAATTTTCAAAAAGCGAAATAAAAAGTTTAACCCGGCTTATCGGCAACCAGCTTAATTCAACGGCATTGACCTTCAGGTTGATCGATATAACTGCCTTTCTGGCGTCAACTTGCTCTATATTCATTGCACTCCTATCCGAGAGTATCTTTTTAGCCATCTCTCCTGCCTGAGAACCCATGTCAAAAGCATCGACGCCTATCGACATTAATGCACCCAACTCCACATATTTCTCTGAAAAAGCAAGGATGGGGATTTTGTTTTCAAGGGAGAAAAGAAGCATAAACTCAACTGTCTCGGAAGTAACCACCGTAACATCGGGCAACATCCAGAAAGCATCGATCTTCCCTTTCATATCCTGCATCAATTGAGGAACACTCTTGGAGTTGTGAACTTCCTTGGCAACCAGTTTAACGCCAATTTTACCGGCGGCTTCCTGTGCTTTTTTTACAAGATGGCCTGTTCTCTCCTTGTCATATAAAATGCCGACAGCTTTTGTCTTAGGCATTACATCCAGGAGCGTAAGCAACTGCTTATCCTGTGGTATATTCATGCTGATACCGCTGATATTCTTTTCTCCGGAGAGAATAGCCCGGGGATTCAAGGCCATAAGATAGATAACGGGGATGTCTTTAATCCTTTTTACCCTTAAGAGGGCATCCATCCCTATCGCAAGAACCATGTCAGGACGGATCTTATTAATCTCATTTACAACATCCGCGCCTTGCAATTCTGAGATAATAAGCCTATTGATCCGGGCATCACAAGCACTTTTAAAACCATCGATTGCATCTTCGTATGGCTGAACACTGCTGCTTTGGACAGCTACAACTTCCTGCCAGGCCAAGGCTGAATAAGGACAGAAAATTAAAAAAAACAAAATTACGGGTATAGAAAGGTTTTTTATCACAACATTCTCATATAGCAGCCTGGAATTTGAACAAATTCATCCTTATTTTTTTGTGAAGAAAGTAATTAATTACTTGATTAAAATATATAATGTTGCTATTTATTTTTTATTATCACAATTTTTATACTCTGAAAACTATTTTTATAAAAACAGAACAGAAATGAATTGCTCAAATAATCATTTTTATAAAAAAGGCATTCTCCTGCTTTTTTTTGTCCTGATAACGTCTTATTTTTATGGGGCTTTCGCTGCTCAGGCTGAAGAAGAGATGGATGTACTTCGTTTATTCTATAAAGAAAAGGATCTGGTTGTTTCGGCAACCAGGCATCCGAAACCGATCTCTCAGGTTGCAGAAAATATCACGGTTGTCACTGCAAAGGAAATAGAGGAGATGAATGCCCATACGGTGGCGGAGGTCCTTAACAGAATACCCGGCCTTTTTGTCGTTTTTGGCCAGGGTACGGGAAGTTTCGGCTCTGCTTCCCTGATCCAAACTCAGGGTTCTACATCAAGACATGTTCTTGTTCAGATGGATGGGGTGGCCTGGAATTTACTGTCAAGCGGGGCCCCTGAAACTAATTCTATCCCGGTAGGTATCATCGAGCGCATAGAGGTCATTAAGGGGCCCGCTTCATCGGCCTGGGGCTCATCCTTGGGCGGTGTGGTAAATATCATCACAAAGCCGGCAGGAACTGCCGGGAAACCTGCTGGATCTGTGAGCGCCTCTTATGGTGAAAAAAATACGCAGGATTACAGGGCCGAGCTCTTGGGGGAAGAAGGGACTGTGGGGTATTATCTATATGCCGGCAGACAGTATTCCGAGGGGCAGATGTCTTCAAGAGACTTTGAAACCAACAACTTTTACTCAAAGTTTCGTATCCCCCTTTCAGAGAATGTAACTGCCGGCCTTAGTATGGGCTACAGCGATCCCCAAACCGGCCTCGGTGATTTCCCCACCGGAGATATCAGATCAACAAGCAGCAGCCGCACTTTTTTTACAACTGCCTCCCTTGATGCTTCTCTTACCAGAGAACTTGATTTAAATATATCCTTCCATCACTTCAAACAAAGAATCAATATTATGAATAACGCTCTGGGGCTGGGAGTCCTTGGCACGCCCGGTGAATTTTATTCAGATAGCCTTTACGATGAGGAAACTACGGGAGGAAGCGCTAAACTCGTATGGGCGCATGGAGTGCATACCGCCGTCTTCGGCATGGATGCGGAACACGGAAAGCTCGATCAGACGCTTGTCTCCGGGACATATCTCCAATCGTGGGGCGTTCCGGCAACATCGGCTACATATCCCGGCATTGACCAATGGGCGATATATGCCAATGACACCATAGTAATCGACAGATGGTCGATTACTCCCGGCATCCGTTATGACCATAACAGCATTACCGGCTCCTTTGCCAGCCCTTCTCTTGGGATCGCGTACCGGCTTGGTGAGGATTCAATTGTAAGGGCTTCCGTGGCAAGAGGCTTTACCATACCTCCCCTCTCTGCGACCTCAGGGGGAGGATTGTTTCTTGATCCAAATTCGTCCCTTAAGCCCGAAAAGGTCTGGTCGTACCAGACAGGTGTGGAATCAACCGCTTTAAGGTATCTCTGGGCAAAGGCTACTGTGTTTCGCCATGAGATAAAGGATGTCCTGAAAAGAGAGGCATCCGCAGGAGGAGCGCCCGCCTTTAATGATCTTTATATCAATAGCGGGGCAAGCAGGCGTCAGGGGATTGAGCTTGAAGCCGAAACTGTTCCCGTGTACAATCTGTCTCTTAGATCAGGGTTTGCCTATGTGGATATCAATCCTGCCACCGAGTATGGAGCTGCCGGAATTTACACCTGGAATATCGGTTTAAACTACAACGATAAAAAATCTTTCCGTGCCCAGCTCTTCGGCCACTATGCATGGTGGGACCTCGGTTCGGCATCAAGGGCAAGCTACGATGATTTCATCTGGGATTTAAATCTCAATAAGAAAATTTATTCAAATGAATTAATCGCCACGGATTTATTTCTTACGGCCCACAATATATTTAACGGTTCCCAATATGTCTTAGGCGATATTCAAAACCCAAAAAGATGGGTTGAGGCCGGAATACGGTTCTCATTTTAATATTGTTGTATATATCATATTTTTCACTATTAGACATCATTACCAATGCAGCCTCCGTCTTTGCTGCCCGGATTTTGGCAAACCAAGGCATGTATTTTTTTCAACAGTTTGAACAGGGGTAGTCGATTTATGCAAAATTTGTCAAAAGGTTGACGGAAAATGGCATATTTCTGACGTTATGTGATGTATTGCAATTATTTTGATTGATCAGTGTTACAGCATACCCAATAAAACTAATAATTGAATATTTTATATTTATCATTAAACCAATATATTGCATAATAAAATATTAAATTTGTAAACCATAACTGCTTCTTTGCGGAATATGCGGTATGCTTCTTGCTTGCTGTGTTAGTAAGGCTTAAAGACAGACAAAGACTAACAAGTAATTTAAACAGCAGCCAAAAAAGGGGGTACAGTATGGTAGAAGAAAAAAGAAAAGAAAGTAAAGAAGAAATAACAGTACTCGATGAAGGCATTGATTTGATTGATATGGCAGGCGCCTATGGGATGTGTTGCTGTGGCCCGCTCACTCCTTTTAGATAAGTAAACCGAAACCGGAAGGGGAGTGCCAGCTCCCCTTTTCTTATTTTATAGGTAAACACACTATGCAGCTTTCCCATTATCTTAAGGCATATCCTTACGAAGAAAATCCCGATCATCTGCTTCTCTTTTCTACACTTAAGATGTCAAAGATACTGCTTACAAAGAAAACCTATAAGGCAATAGAAAAAAAGAACGGCCTTTCTTCTTCCGAAGAGGCCCTGTTATCAAAGATGGGCATGATAGTTCATGACAGGGAAGAGGAAAAGCGGGCGGTACTAGGCTTTTTTGATGAGCTTAATGCAAAAAAAACCGGGTTAAATATCATAGTTGTTCTCAATCTGGACTGCAACTTTGCCTGCACATACTGCTACGAAGGTGGTATGAAAGGAAAACTCTACATGTCTGATGAAACTGCGGATCAGCTCGTAGATTTCATCAAAAATAATTTTCCCCACAATAAAAAATCTCTTCTAATAGATTTTTACGGAGGAGAACCTCTCTTGAGCATAGGGCTTATTAAATATATTTCCCGCGCTCTTAAAACATTCGCCGAAAGCAGAGGAGCCTCTTATGGCTTTACCCTGGTTACCAACGGCTCTCTTTTTACAAAAAGGGCAGCAGAGGATCTGGTTGAGCTCGGGCTCCAAGGGGTGAAGATATGTTTAGATGGTCCTGCAGAATCACACAATAAATCTCGTCCTTTTAAATCGGGAGCCGGCAGTTTTGATACTCTCATCAAAAATATAAAGGAAACCTGCGGCATTGTAAAAATAGGCATAGGGGGCAATTATACAAAGGACAACTACGAAAAATTCCCATTGCTCCTCAATTATCTGACAACTGAAGGACTCACTCCGGATAAGATTGCCACGGTGAAGTTCGACCCCGTGACAAAACAGCCTGAAGGCGAACTCGCTCCTCCCGACTCTATGGGCGGCTGCACATCCATCAATGAGCCTTGGCTATCGGGTATTGCCGCGCACTTGCGGGAAGAAATTTTGAAAAAAGGATACAATACGCAAAAGCTGACGCCTATAACCTGTATGATAGAGACTGGCGACTCCTATGTGGTTAATTTCAATGGTACTATTTATAAATGCCCCGGTTTTATCGGCAAGGAAGGGTATGAGGCAGGAGATCTTCTGACGGGCGTAAGAGATTATGCCTCATTATATAATCTTGGTATCTGGAAAAATGAAGACTGCGCCGGGTGTGAGTATCTGCCTCTTTGTTTCGGAGGATGCAGGTATATGAAATTTTTGCGGGATGGGAATATAAATACGGTAGATTGTCAAAAAACCTACCTCGATGCCTCCTTAGAGACATTAGTCAAGCAGGACATCAAATATAAACTAAAAAAAGATAACCGATAAGACAATCAAACAACGGCTTATTACTATACCATACCGCAGCCAGCTCCTAAAGCTGCAAGAAGCCTTTCGTGGATATTCTCAAAACCTCCGTTAGACATTATAAGAACAAGATCGCCTGATTTGCCTGCCTTGACAATAAAATCAATTATGGCTTGTGTGTTACTGAAAAAATAAGCGTCTTTTCCCATTATCTTAAGATCCTGTACCAGCTTTTCAGAAGAAAACCTTTCATCAAAAGGTATTTTCCCGAGAAGAGGGGGCTTGCTTATACAAACGATATCAGCCTTGTCAAATGACAGGGGATATACATCCTGAAAAACCTTTCGCATGCTTGAATTTGTTCTTGGCTCAAAAACAGCTATTACCCGACCATCGGGGTAAAAGGGTCTTACAGCTTTTATTGTTTCTTTCACAGCGGTGGGATGATGAGCAAAATCATCCATTACGGTAATGCCTTTTCTCTCGCCGCGTATTTCCTGCCTTCTTTTCACTCCCTCAAATGTTTCAAGCGCATCATGTATTGTATCAACCGGAACCTTGAGATTATCTGCAGCAGCAATAACCGAAAGGGCATTCAGTAAATTATGCTCACCTATAAGTTTTGTTTTAAATGAACCAAAAGCCTTTCCCTTTTTCATCACTTCAAAAAATGTCCAGGGCGGTTCAACCCGAAAAGAGCCAAGCTTCCAGTCGGAGTCGCTGTTTTTTCCATATTTTTCTATTTTGCAACTGCTGTTTCTGATAAGAGATTTGATATTTGTATCCCTGTCAAACACTATAAGGCTGCTGCCCGGAGATATTTTTTCTATCATCCTGGAAAATGTTTCTTTCACATGCTCAAGATCTCTGAATATATCTGCATGGTCGAATTCAATGCTTGTAAGAATTGCTATTAACGGATCAAAGTGAAGAAACTTCGGCCCTTTATCGAAAAAGGCAGTATCATATTCATCACCTTCTACAACAAAATACTTTCCTTTCCCGATCCTGTAATTGCTGTTAAAATTTTTTGTAATGCCTCCTATCATAAAGGATGGATCAAGACCGGCTTTGTAAAGTATCCAGGCCAGAATAGAAGTTGTTGTTGTTTTTCCATGAGTTCCGGTAACAATAAGAGAGCTTTTACCATCTCCTGCAAACCGGTTCAGAGCCTGGGGCATGGAACAAAAACAAGAACCCAGTTCGGCCATCTTTACTGCTTCGGGATTATCTCTTCTTACCGCATTTCCCACAACAACAAGATCAGGACGGTAAGAAAGATTATCGGCGCTGAAACCCTGCATAAGAGCAATACCTTTTGCTGCAAGAAAATCGCTCATCGGAGGATAAATCTTCTCGTCAGATCCGGTTACTTCATAGCCCATGTCCTTAAGCATGCAGGCAAGCGCTCCCATTCCGGTACCGCAGACAGCTATTAAATGTATTTTTTTTATATGTCCGGGGATTCTGTTTTTGTTTAAATCAAGCAATTCAAATAATCCTTTTAACAAAAATTATCTTTCCATCGGAAGGGGCGTAAAAATCCTCCAGATATGCAGCCTCATTATATCCTGCATTACGATAAAAAGCACGGGTTGGTTCATATTGCGGTCTTGAGGATGTTTCGGCATAAATGCCTGAACCGCCCATTTTTCTGATGATATCTTCAGTCATTGTGTTAAGAAGCTTACCTATTCCATGCCCCTGAAAACTGTTATCGATAACGATCCAGTAAAGGTCATAGCTTGACCGGGTGACTGGAATGGGACCAAAGCAGGTATAACCTATAAGCTTTTTATCGCTTTCCGCAAATAAAAAATAATACCCGCTTTGAATGTCTTTTGATAACCTTTCCTTTACAAGCTCTATAGCAATTTCAATCTCACTTTCCGAGAAAAACCCTGTTTTCCTGACTATTGCGCCTACTTTTTCAGGGTCATCTTCCAAGGGGATTTCACGAAAAGTTAAATTATAAACATCGGGAAAAGGGGTGCCGGTCAAATCATAGTCTCCATGTAACAAAAAAATTAAATATCTTCAATTATTCTTTTGATAATCTCAGGAAAACCAAGTCCGATCATTTTAGATGCGGCTACAAATCCGCTGTCAGGTGAGATGCATGGATTTGCGTTTATTTCAAGAACCCATAGTCTGCCGGATTCGTCGATTCTGAAATCAACCCTGGCATATCCCCTAAGGCCAAACAAGTCCCAGCACTTCCTGGAAATAATTTTAAGAGATTCAATTAAATCGCGGTCATCAGATGTGAAATTAAAAGTTCTGTTTGTATTAAGATATTCAAATGAATCAGTCTTCCATTTTGCGCTGTAGTCAACTATTTTAAGTTTGTCGGGAGGATAGTCAGTAAAAAGAATTTCTGCCGGTGGAAGTACTTCAACTCCTTCCGGGCCGGAAAGTAATGCAATATTAAATTCACGCCCGTCTATATATTCTTCGCAAAAAAAATCCCCGATCATACTGCTTCTGAATCTTTCAAGTTTTGCAATCAGTTCGGGAGCACTTTTTACATAAACAACCGAATCCTGGCTCATTCCTATTGATGCATGTTCCCAGACGGATTTTATTATATAACGACCGTTAACAGGGGTTTTACTTTTTAAAGATGAAAGGCAATAGGCTTTGGAAGTATTTATACCATTTGCTGCAAGATAGTCTTTGCCTAAAAGCTTGTTTGAAGTCAAAAACATGGCTTGTGTTTTTGATCCTGTATATGCAATTCTAAGATAATCAAGAAATGAAGGAGCAAGGTGTATCAGGCTTCCGCAGCCATTTACGGATTCTACAAGATTGAATACAAAGGCGGGGTTAAGCTTTTGAAGGCGGATGCCGACAGCTTCCAGATTCAAATCAAATTTGACGGGAACCGGATTAAAGCCAAGCGGTCTCAGCGCTTTCGAAACAGCTTCCAGCTGAATGAGCGCATCCTTTTCATCTTCATCTGCTTTATCCGAAATGTCGGCATGTAAAATGCCGACTGTTTTTTTCATAAGATATTATCCTGATTTGCCTGCATTAAAGCGGGATACCTGCTTAACGCCGATTTCATTATTTCATCAATAAGTTCTTTATAACTGATACCGGACAACCTGCACAGGATGGGAAGATCGGAATGTATGGGATGCAGTCCCGCAAGAGGGTTAACCTCTATGAAATTGGGGTACCCGTTTACATCAGATCTTATATCTATTCTTCCGGCATCAAGGCATTTGAGCCCTACCCAGGCATCAAGAGCGACTTTTGCCGTATCACGGGCCATTTTATCATCTGCCAGACGATAAGAAACAAGCTCTTCATATTTTTTCTTGTTGATATAGGAATAGGAATCTCCTTCAGCATGTTCATTAAGAAGAACTTCTATAACTCCGGCAACTCTGGCTTTTTCCCCTGTGCCGATGATTCCGACGGTAAATTCGCGTCCGGGAAGGTGTGTTTCAACCAATGCCGGTTGTTTAAATCTGTCAAGAAGATCAAAACATACATTATATAGATCATCTTTGTTTGTTGTTTTTGAAGCAGCGCTTATTCCTTTGCCTGTTCCTTCCGCAACAGGTTTGACAAACAGCGGAAACGGAAGAGAAATGGAGTCGATATCCGATAGCTTTTCCACAAGGGCAAAAGCAGGAGTTGCTATTCCCAGATTTTGTACAATAAGTTTTGTAACAGCCTTGTTAAGAGTAAGGCTTAATACCAAAGGATCAGAAAAGGTGTAAGCTATTTTATAGGCGTCCAGAATAGCCGGAATCTGTGCTTCTCTTCCTGCTCCAAAACAGCCTTCGGCTATATTAAAAACAATATCCCATCGCTTGCCTTGGCTAAGATATTTAACAAGGTTTTTAATATGCCCTATCCTTTCGGTTTTATAACCAAGATCGGATAGGGCTTTTTCGATGGCATCTATGGTTTCTTCACTGTCAAACTCGGCAGCATCTTCCTCACTGAAACCCATGGCAATATATTCATTGCGCAGATCGTATGTAATTCCGACAACCATTAATGCACTTGTTCCTCAAAACGTCTTTTTAGTGATGAGTCAGGATACCGGAATATAAGATCTTCATAATTTTTCAGAAGGATTTCGTCTCCGTAACGTCCTAAAACATATTCGGGCAGAAGTGGGATTTTACCACCACCGCCGGGAGCGTCAATAACAAAATTAGGTACGGCCAGACCGGAGGTGTGTCCTCTGAGACCTTTTATGATTTCAAGTCCTTTTTTAACAGACGTCCTGAAGTGTCCGGAACCGATAATAGGATCGCACTGATACAGATAGTAGGGGCGCACCCTGATTTTAAGAAGCCTGTGGTAAAGTTCTTTCATTGTATCCACATCATCATTTATCCCTTTAAGAAGAACGGTCTGGCTTCCAAGCGGTATTCCGGCATCGGCAAGTCTGGTGCAGGCAGTACTGGTTTCAGGCGTAACCTCCTCGGGATGCATAAAATGAATATTTATCCATAAAGGGTGATAGCGCTTAAGCATTCTGGCTAATCGGGAAGTAATGCGCTGAGGCAGCACTACGGGCACTTTTGTCCCGATACGTACAATTTCCAGATGCTGAATACGGCAAAGGCGCAAAAGAAGCCATTCCAGAGCGTCGTCGTTAAGTGTAAGAGGGTCTCCTCCTGAAAGCAGAACATCTCTTATGCCTGTGTTTGCTTCAATGTAATTAAGTGCTTTTTCCCAGTTTGATGTACCGCCATGGCATGCCGACGACCGGCCTACCATTCTCGATCTTGTGCAGTAGCGGCAGTAGGTGGAGCAAAAATCGGTGACCAAAAACAAGACGCGGTCGGGATAACGATGCACAATACCCGGAACAGGACTGTCGGCATCTTCTCCAAGAGGATCTTCGGCTTCTCCGAAAGACCTGCAAAGTTCCGCTCTTACAGGAACCACAGCACGACGAAGCGGATGCATGGGATTAGTCTTGTCGAGAAGGCTTGCATAATAAGGAGTGATAGAAAGAGGCAAATTATCACCGTTTGTTTTAATGGCATCTGTCTCTTCTGCAGAAAGTGTTAAAATTGTTGAAAGAGTTTCATAATTTTGGATACGATTTTTAAGTTGCCACTGCCAGTCGTTCCATTCGGCAGGGGTTGCACGAAAGATGAATTGTTTTCTTAAAATGCGTGAGGGAGGGCGTTTAACCGGACGAACGGGAAGCAGTTCTCCGGAGCAAGCTGTATTTAAAGAATCTTCTAAAGTAAGAGACAGCGACGGAGGTTCATCCAGCTCATTGTGCTCCGTTGTGTTGTTTTCAGATTGAATTGCCGAATAGTCAGGAATTTTCATGGCTTTTCTGGGAATTCCGCCACGTCTTATAGAACGCGCGTTTTTTTGCATTTTTTTTTGCTCCTTTTTTTAATTTGTTTTTATTATCGGTAAATATTTATATTTTAATTTATATTTAATAACAAATGGTTAAACTATAAAAGTTCTTTATTTAAATGGGTGGTAAATAAATTAAAACATTTTTTTTGTCAGACAAACAATTTATCGAAGGAAAATATTTAGGCAGGTACTTTGTTTTTTCAACAGAGGAACAATGAGTTTTTGAAAGCCGTTTTAACCTTGTAGAGATATCTGAGCCGGGAAACAATAACGATGGAGGTTCATCCGAATCATTGGTTTCAGATTGCCTGTCGTATGATGATAAAGGAGTAATACAAGGGATTTTAATGCGCTTCCCTGATTCATTACTCCTTGTTATTAAACATGTGCATCGCTGCATTTCATAAACTCCGGACAATCAGATTTGGTTTATTTTTTAAAAAAAGCATCAAAAATTTATATAAACTCTCTTTTGTTTAAGCTTAACAAACTCACTGGAACTATTAATAATCACAACTATATTTTTTGAATCTCTAAAGCATCATAAATTTACTGTCAAGATAATAATTGAGCATACTATAATATATTTTTAAAGCCATTTTTTTATTATAAAGAAATTATCAGAATAAGCCATGAGTTAATTATTTTTTTTAGCCTAAGAGCCACTTCCAAAACATTTCAGTTTGGTCAAGGTCAAGGCGGGCTAAAATTTTAACCACAGGAATACATTTAGTATTTCGAGGATAGCGCTATGCTTCACTGCGTGCAAAATTTGAATCCAGCGCAGAGACCGGCCTGAATGGGACGTTTTGAAACTGGCTCCTAAGAAAGATTTTTCCAGAATGTTTTAGCTGCTTCTTCTCCCCTGTCAGGTTTTGAGCCATCGTTTAAATTTTCGGTGCTGATTCCGCCAAGGCGTTGAATCCTTTCTTCAAGCGGAGGGTGAGTTGAAAAAAGATATATAAGGCTTTTACCGGACAGCGGATTTACAATAAACATATGAGCGGTTGAGGGATTTGCAGCCATGGGAAGATTTTTTGAATATGACCCGAGTTTTGCAAGAGCTTCCGAAAGTCCCTTTGAATTACCGGCAAAACCTGCACCTGTGGAATCTGCTAAAAATTCCCTGGAGCGCGATATGGCCATCTGTATAATCATGGCTGCAACAGGAGCTATAACCGACATGAGTATCAGCCCGATAATACCTCCGCCTCCGTTATTATTGTCATCACCAGATCGGCCGCCGAAAAAAGCTGCAAACCGCGCCATATTGGCAAGCAGCATTATAGCACCTGCAAGTGTTGCAGCAATCGAGCCTATAAGAATATCGCGGTTTTTTATGTGAGCAAGTTCATGCGCAATAACACCTTCAAGTTCTTCTTTGTTCATCAGATGGACAAGGCCCACAGTTACAGCAACAACTGCGTGTTCAGGATCTCTTCCTGTGGCAAAAGCATTCGGCGACTCTTCAGGTATCAAATAAACCTTCGGCATCGGCAGCCCGGCACGAACCGTAAGCTTTTTCACTATTTCATATACAAGCGGGACTTCGTTTGGAGAAACCTCTTTTGCTTTATACATCTTTAATACAAGCTTATCGGAAAACCAGTAGCTGAAAAAATTCATTGCTGCTGCAAGGATAAGTGCGATAACCATCCCAGTGGTGCCACCCATTATCTGACCAACCCAGACAATAAATGCTGTTAATACGGCAAGCAACACCACAGTTTTTATGTTATTTCCCATAACCGACAATCCTTTAAGTATTTATAGTACTTCAAAAAGTTAAGCATAATGGAAAGCTATGCAGTTTCTCCTGGCCCGGCTTTTATTGTTTCCCGTTCAATTCCGACATTACCTTACCTGCCGCATAAACTGTCTGATCTATATCTTCTGCACTGTGAGCAGAGGAAACAAACAGGGCTTCAAACTGTGAAGGGGCAAGATAAATTCCGTTTTGAAGCATATTCCTGTAATAAGACGCAAACATCTTTAAATCGCTCTTTTTTGCGCTCTCAAAATCAATAACTTTTTCTTTTGTAAAAAACATGCCAAGCATAGAACCGGATATTGCAACTGACACATTTATGCCTGCCTTTTTTGCAGCATCAAAAAGACCTTTGCCAAGTTTTTCCGACATGCTGTTTAAAGAATCATAAAAGCCCGGTTTTTTAAGCTCGGTTAAGGTTGCGATTCCGGCAGCCATAGCAAGGGGATTTCCCGATAATGTGCCTGCCTGATAAACCGGGCCCTGGGGAGCAATGTGTTCCATAATTTCACGTTTTCCGCCATATGCGCCTACGGGAAGTCCTCCTCCGATAATTTTTCCCAGACATGTTAAATCAGGCACGATCCCATACACAGATTGTGCCCCGCCGTAAGCAACACGAAAGCCGGTCATTACTTCATCAAATATAAGAAGAGCGTTATATTTTTCGGTAAGGCTTCGCAAAGCCTGTAAAAATCCGTCACCAGGCAGCACAAGTCCCATATTTCCGGCAACAGGTTCTACTATTATGCAGGCAATCTCTGAGCCGTGTTTTTCCATTGCTTCTTCAACGCTTTTAATATTATTGAAAGGAAGTGACAATGTTCCCGAAACAAAAGATTCCGGTACTCCGGGACTTCCCGGAATCCCAAGAGTGGCAACACCCGATCCGGCTTCAACAAGCAGAGCATCGGAATGTCCGTGGTAACAGCCGTCGAATTTTATAATCATGTCTCTTCCGGTAAAACCCCTTGCAAGACGGATTGCGCTCATAGCGGCTTCCGTTCCTGAATTTACCATACGTACCATTTCGATAGAAGGCACAGCTTCTATAATCATTTCTGCAAGTTTAATTTCAAGACCGGTAGGCGCTCCGAAACTGGTTCCGTTTTTCAGAGCCGAATGAATCGCATCAATAACAGCAGGATGTCTGTGGCCAAAAATCATAGGCCCCCATGAACCGATATAATCTATATATTCGTTTCCATCCTCATCAAAAATCCTGCAACCATCGGCACGATTTATAAAAACCGGAGAAGAGTCAACAGATTTGCACGCACGTACCGGACTGTTAACACCGCCGGGGATTAATTTTTTTGCTTTTTCAAAAAGTCTGTTTGAATTTTCACGTTTCAAGTTATATTTGTATCCTTTCCGGTATGTTAAAAATTGTTAAATTTTATATTAAGCAATCAAAACGATAATTATTTATGGGAATATCTTATAGGGCACACATTAAAAATATGATTTATAATAATATAAGTTATGTTATACCTATAGTCAAAATATTAAAACGTGATATTTTAGAGCCAGTTTCAAAATGTTTCAGTTTGGTTAAGCTCAAGGCGGGCGAAAATTTTAACCACAGGAATACATGGTGTATTTCGAGGATTAAAATTTGAGCCTAACGCAGAGATCGGCCAAAATGAGGCGTTTTGCAATTGGCTCTTTAGTAAAAAGATATCAATTATTAATATACGCAGATTGACAACAAAGCACTGTTCTGACAAATACAAAATAAATATAACAGCTGTTAATTTAAATAAAATACAAATGCAACAGGACGTTAAGCATATGAAAAATATACAGTGTAAAGGATTTATGGCTTCCGGAGTTATATCCGGTCTTAAAAAAAACGGGAAAAAAGATCTTGGTCTTATTTATTCCGAAGTTCCTGCCAATGTTGCCGGTGTTTTTACAAGAAATAAAGTGCAGGCAGCCCCGGTAATTCTTGACAGGAAAAGAATTAAAACCGGCCTTTGCCAGGCATTTATAGCAAACAGCGGAAGCGCCAATTGCTGTACAGGCGATCAGGGAATGCAGGATGCCTTGCTTGAAGCAGGATTTGCTGCATCCGGTCTTAATATTTCTGAAGAACTTGTGCTTGTAGCTTCAACAGGAGTCATCGGAAAACCGCTTGATCCGGACAAAATTAAAAGCGCTGTTCCAGACCTTGTAAAATCTCTATCCTGTGATGGCATAAACGATTTTGCCCAGGCGATAATGACTACTGACACGGTTCCAAAAATAGTGTCGCTAAAAGGTGAAATCGGCGGGTGTGATTTTAATATTACCGGTGTTGCCAAAGGCGCCGGAATGATACGCCCGGATATGGCCACAATGCTTTGCTTTATCATTACTGATGTAAAATCAGAGTCGGATTTTCTTAAGGAAGCCTTGATATCTTCTACCAACAGATCTTTTAACAGGATAACAATTGACGGGGATACGAGTACAAACGATACGGTTCTTATTATGGCAAACGGCATGTCGGGTGTATATATAGACAGTAATTCAGGAAAAGAATATTTTCAAAAACTGCTTGACGAGCTTATGATCAAGCTTGCCAAAATGGTTGTAAAAGATGGTGAGGGAGCAACAAAACTGGTAGATATTACAGTTAACAATGCTGCCAGTGAGTGTGATGCCGGAAAAATAGCAAATACCGTAGCAAATTCAAACCTTGTTAAAACGGCTCTGTTTGGAGAAGATGCAAACTGGGGAAGGATTCTTGCTGCTGCCGGCAGATCCGGAGCCAAACTTGATCCCGACTCCGTGGATATTTATTTCGATAATGTGCTTATGGTAAAAAACGGCTCAGGTTGTGGAGATGATGCTGAAGCCGAAGCATCAAAGATTTTGAAAAAACCTGAATTTACGATAATGCTTGATTTAAAATTGGGAAACGCAAAAGCTTCGGTTTTAACCTGCGATTTTTCAATTGATTATGTTAAAATAAATGCTGATTACAGGTCCTGATTATTGGCATGAGACTTCAAAAATATTTATCGGCGGCAGGATTCTGTTCGAGAAGAAAAGGAGAAAAGTTTATCCTGTCCGGACTTGTTAAGGTTAACGGCGTTGTAATATCTGAGCTTGGTACAAAGGTAGATCCTGCAAAGGATGTAGTTGAAGTCGACGGAAATAAGATAGAAGCAAAAGATGATTTAATATATATAGCTCTCAATAAGCCAAAAGGATATATTACAACGTGCAGTAGGCAAAGGGATAGAATTGTTCTTGATCTTGTCAATATTCCCCAGCGAATTTATCCTGTCGGGCGTTTGGATAAGGATTCAACCGGACTTCTTCTTTTAACCAATGACGGCAGGTTGCACAATGTCCTTTCGCATCCATCCTTTGATCACGAAAAAGAGTACGAGGTCAGCCTTAAATGGCCGATTGCTGACGAGGCTCTTGATAAAATGAAAGAAGGCTTTTTTTTGATGGGAAGTAAAACAAGACCTGCCGAAATAAGCAGAATTTCACCGGAGAAATTTCATATTACCCTTAAGGAAGGTCGGAACAGACAGATACGGCGTATGGTCGACAAAGTTGGAAACAGGGTTCTGGAATTAAAGAGAATTAGAATTTCAGATGTGAAACTGGGAAACCTTAAAGAGGGCGCCTGGAGATATCTGACGGATAAAGAGAAGAAAGCATTGCTTAAGAATATAAAATGACAAGTGATCAAAGAGTTACAATATCAAAAAGAGCGACAGAGCGGGTTAAAGCCGGTCATCTTTGGGTTTATAAGAGCGATATCACAGATTGCCAGGCCGGGAAAGGTTCTGTTGTTTCGCTGTATGATAATAAAGAAAAGTTTTATGGCAAGGCCTTTTATAGCGACAGATCCCGGATAGCTCTAAGGTTAATTACATCTCAAAACAATGAAATCGACAAATCTTTCTGGCAGAACCGGATTAAAATTGCTTTGGATCTTCGGCAAAAAGTTGTGTCGGACACACAAGTTTGCAGGCTGATAAACAGTGAAGGAGACGGCATTCCCTCAGTAATAGTAGATCGGTATAAAGATGCTCTATCCCTTCAGACTCTTTGTCAGGGATCGGATAAGATAAAATTTCTTATTGCCGAAATTCTGGCAGAACTTGTTAATCCGGTTTCAATTATAGAACGCAATGACGGCAAAGTGCGTGAACTTGAAGGATTACCGCGGCAGAATTTAATTTTAAAGGGTCTTGATCCGGGAGAAATAATCTGTGCTGAAAACGGATTGAAATTTTATTTTCATCCATTATCAGGCCAAAAAACCGGTGCTTTTCTTGACCAGAGAGAAAACAGGCTGTGGGCCGGAAAATACTCTTTTGGAAGCGGTCTTGATTGCTTCTGTTATTCAGGCGGCTTTGCTTTAAATATGGCAAAAAACTGCTGCCAGGTAGAAGCCTTTGATATTTCAAAAGATGCGATTGAGCTTTCAAAGAAAAACGCACTTTTAAATGGCATGGAAAATATAAGCTTTGAGGTTGATAATGTGTTTGACCGGCTTAAAGTTTATGACAGCCAAAAAAAGAAATTTGATACAATTGTACTTGATCCTCCTGCTTTTGCAAAAAGCAGAGCACATGTTCAAGCTGCTGCAAGAGGTTATAAAGAAATCAATTTCAGAGCCTTGCGTATGCTTAATCCCGGAGGGATACTGATAACCGCAAGCTGTTCACAACATATTGATGAATTTGAATTTTTGAATATTTTAACCCTGGCGGCGTCAGATGCAGGACGTAGAGTTCAGGTTATTCAAAAGCGGGCCCAGGGGCAGGATCACCCCTTTCTTCTTTCAATGCCTGAAACCTATTATTTAAAATGTATATTTCTTCGTGTTTTATGAAAAGAGAAAGGATGCCAAATGTCTGTTCGTACTCGTCTTATGATAGTTACCATATTAGGGCTGGCTATCACCATGTCTGTCTGGGGATGGGTACAGGTGAGGGCTCTGGACAAAATAATAACCGAGCAGCAGATAAAAAAGCTTAGTAATGTTGCAGAAACGATTATTACGTATTACCAGAACTTTCATACCCGCCAGGGTTTATCAGTTCTTGATAAAACATTAAAAGAACAAATTCAAAGTGATGTCCAGCTGGCCAGAATAGATATTTATTCTGTTATAAATGATGATAGCGATTATGTCGCAGGAGCAAACCGGGTTCAGTATAATTGGCCGGAAACTCTGGTGGAATCGGTTGCTGAAGAATTAAAACCCCGCCATAATAAATTAGATATAGAGGGCGGCCCGGCAATAGGTCTGTTAGCTTCCGATATAATGCCTGGAAAAAATAAAAAAAACCGGGTTGTTGTCGGTGTGATTGCCTACTCTCAATCCAGCACGGAAATATTGAACCGTGCAAAGCACCTCCTTGTTTACAGCAGTGCCGGGCTTTTATTTTTCATTCTGCTTATACTGTATCTGAGCTATGGCTGGATTATCCGACGTCCTTTGAGAAGAATTGTCGGTGCAATTGATGAATTCCAGGCCGGGCAGTATAACAGGCGTATTAATCTTAAGCGAACCGATGAATGGAAACTACTGGCAAACCATTTCAATTCGATGGCCGATAAAATTGAAAAGGTACTTGCTCAGTATCAGGAACTTAATCTTTCACTGGAAAAGAAAATACAGGATGCCACCCATAATGTTGTTCAGTTACAAAAGGAAGTTAACCAGCTGCAGCAACTTACGGCACTTGGATATTTAACGGCTAATCTGGCTCATGAGCTTGGTACACCGCTTCATTCGATAGCAGGAATGGCAAGACTTCTTTTGGAAAGAGGTGAATGGCCGCCTGATGCGGGTCGTAAACTGGAACTTATCGTTTTGCAGACACAGAGACTGGATGCTGTGATTCAGAATGTGCGTCGTGCCACTCGCCTGCCGGAACCGCATTTTGAAACGTTATCCATTAATGAGCTTTTAAATGAGACGCTGCCTCTGATTGAACCGCTTATACTGAAACCGGATATCCGCTTCAGCGTCAATGTAAATGATAACATACCTTATCTTTATGTTGACCGTTATCGTTTCCAGATAGCTATTCTTAACCTTATAGAAAATGCAGTGGAAGCAATATCGAAAAATGGTGAAATAAGTATTTCCGTATCTGTATTGCCGGACGGCAGCTTTATCACAATATCAGTAAAAGATACCGGTTCCGGCATTCCGGCAGAATTGATAGAAAAAGTCCGTGAACCCTTTTTCAGTACTCATAATGATGAAAGGATGCGCGGTCTGGGATTGGCCATAGTAAACGGTATTGCCACCAAAGTACATGGAGGTCGTCTTGAGATAAAAAGCAGTCCGGGTACTGGAACAGAAATTATTCTTTATTTTCCTGTTGTTGGGAGTGTGTGATCTGAGAGGTTGTTGCTTATAATAATTTGTCTTTGTGTAATCCATATCGCTGGATTTTGACCCGGAGTGTCTTTCTGTCAATGCCCAGCAACTGAGATGTTCGTGTTTGATTCCAGGATGTTGTCTTTAGCATCCGGAGAATCTGTTTCTTTTCGGCTTCTTCCAGAGGTTTAAACTGAGATTGTTCCCTGTTACCTCCGGCTCTGAATCTTTCCGGCAGATTTTCCGGAAAAATTATAGAAAAAGGTGACATTAACAATGTTTGGCGAAGTACATTCTCCAGTTCGCGGACATTACCCGGCCACTCATATGCCATCATACATTCCATAGCTTCATCGGAAATATGGATAGAAGTATAACCCCACTTTTTCAGGAAATATTCCACAAGTTGCGGCAAATCTTCCTTGTGCTGTCTTAGTGACGGCGTGTGCAGGCGAACCACAAAACGATATAGCAGGTCGGACCGGAAACGGCCATTTTTTATTTGATCATCAACATCCCTGTTTGCGGCAGCTACGACACGAACAACAACATGTTTTACATCGTGACCACCGAGTCGCCGCACTTCTCTGCTTTGCATGAAACGTAAAAGCTTTGCCTGTAGTGCAGTGGACATTTCCGTTATTTCATCTAAAAAAAAGGTTCCTTCCTGGGCAGAAGCAAGCAAGCCCTCATGGGATTTATCCGCTCCTGTAAAAGCGCCTTTCTCATAGCCGAAAAGTTCGGATTCAAGGAGATTTTCAGGTATAGCGCCGCAATTAAGTGCTACAAAAGGTTTTCCACGGCGTGTGCTCAGATGATGCAGTGCCCGGGCCGCCAGCTCTTTTCCCGTTCCGCTCTCTCCTTCTATCAGAACACTGTCCCAAGCATCAGCTACACGAGCAAGTTGCTTATAAAATTCCACCATGGCGGCAGAAGAACCAACAAATTGCGGCTCCTCTGAGTTTTCAGGGTTACCTATCAAACGCTTTTGTTGCAGATCCTTTACATCGAGAAGTTTTTTAACTTTTAAACGTATGGCTTCCGGAGAAAATGGTTTGCTGATATAATCCGATGCGCCCAAGCGTAAAGATTCCATTGTAGTTTCAAGAGAGCCGTATGCGGTTACCATTATTACAGGTAATTCAGGCCATTGCTTCTGAACCTGATGCAGCAAATTAAGACCATCTGCCTCCGGCATCCGTATATCGCTGATTAAAAGATTATACGAGGATAAGTCTTTTCCAAGGGCCTCCTTGGCAGAAGTGCATATATCAACATCATATTGGGCCCTTATAAGGGTTTCCTGCAAAACCTCACAGGCCACTAAATCATCATCAATCACAAGAATCCGGTTACGCATAGAATCCCCGATTAAACTCCTTCAAAGTTAAGCCCTGATTTGCTTTAGAAATAGCCTTTCAAGCAGAACATATTTATGAGTAATTTTATAGATATTTAAATACATCGTTAGCAAAAGTTTCAAAGCTTGGCAACACAGAACTCGGAAAAAGACAAAGTATTAATTTGATATTTTTCATAATGCCAACAATATATTGAATAGTTTTTAGAGGAGAAGGGATTTTAAAACATCTTTTACAAAAAAAACGGGGTGCAAAGAGATTCTTTACACCCCGAAATATGTTATGAAATTATAACTTTTTTTTAAAACAAAAGCTGTTTTTATTATTCAGCAGCTGGTGCCGGTGCTGCTGCTTCTGCGGGCTTTACTTCTTCTTTTGCAGCAGCTTTCTTTTTGGCATGATGTTTTTTCTTATGAACTTTTTTAGGTGCTTCTGCTTTAGCTGGAGCTACGGCTGGTTCAGCCGGTGCTGCCGGTTCAGCTGCAACTGCCGGTGCTGCGGTTGCCGGTGCAGCTTTGGTTGCTTCGTTTGCTAAAACTGATCCGCAGAAAATAAAAGATGCCGCCATAATCGATACCAATAAACGTTTCATTTTAAATCTCCTTTTAATTAAAATAATTTATTCTTGGTTACACACTATCAGCCATTTTATATTTACTGTCTTTGGAAACAAGAACAGTCTATATATCAAAATAATTCCTACAGGTTCCTTACCCTTAGCCTGCTTTCACCTCTTCCATTGCAGCAGTTTTCTTTTTAGCATGATGCTTTGCTGTCTTGGTGATTTTAGTTATTTTAACAACTATATTCTTTTCATCTTTAGTTATATAGCTGATTTTTACTTTATCCCCGGCAGTAATATTTGGGCATGCTTTTTCTAATATAAATTCCATAGTCTCAGAATTTCCTTTGACATGGCGATCGATCTTAAGCATAGTATCGGAGATTTCAGTAACTTTTCCCGTGGCACTCATCCTGGTCTCTTTTTCTATTGCATTAGCAGGCAGAACTGCCGGTTTAGCTGTGGGAGGAGGTGCAATCAATTCAGCTTTAGTGGCAGAAACAGTTTTGTTAGCTTCAACAGCAAATATCGAAGCGCATAAAACAAAAGATATCGCCACAAATAACATCAGCAAACGTTTAATCATCAAATTACCTCCTTTCCAATATTTGTATTTTACATAGAGCAATTGATATGCCAAAATGATAATATAATGTATATTTATTAACAGTTTGATAAAATAGGATAAAATTCAGATCGGATTAAAACCGGATAACCGGAAACAGAATAATAAAGGGGGATTTACTACTCAGGTAGTGGGGAATTTTTCACCATAGATCCATGAATCAATGCCCGTTTTGTTTTATAGCTTACAACAATTTACTGCGCTGCGTTCATTTACCGTCTTTTGCAGATGATAAACGATGTGGTCCATATATTGACTTGATAACCACCTCTACTTTAGACCCTACTGGCGGCATACGATCCCAGTTGACCTTGTAATAGTTTACAGTGGTTTTCAAGGGCATCACATTGTCGGTAATTATACCGCCGTTGCAGTCGGAAGGGCAGACAATGCAGCCTGAAGGAAAATTTAAGGCCTCGCCTGAGCCGTGATAAACAAAATGAGGTGTATAGGGCTTGATCACATCTTTTCCTTGAGTTATAGTCAAGAGTTGTGTATGGAATAATTAGGCGGCGATCCATTTTTTTTCAATTCCATTCACAAATTTGACTCCTTTAATTACTTCAGCCAATCGTTCAGGGCAGTGGAGACGTAACCATCTTTTCTCAGCGCA
>NZ_JBAMMY010000079.1:0-29485 GCF_051233685.1 Desulfobacterium sp. N47 | reverse complement strand
GACCCGGCTTAGAAAGTTTGCAATTGGCGTTGTCAAATCTAAAAAATTAGCCAAACAAACCGTGTCTCAAAAAATGAGACGATTATCATTTAACGTAAGAGCTGTCTTCGATTATCTGAAAATGACGAAAAGATTTCAACCTGTGGTTCTAAATAATTGAAGCTTATATTTAGAACAAATTTACCGTGAAGCGGAAGAATCACATTGGATTTGCTGGAATGAATATGATATAATGTTTCATATTGGAAGACTATTTTACAATATTCTGAGTGAAAAAAAGGAAGAAAAATATTCTAATATCCAAATACAATATGATTTCTTTCAGATCGTGGCAAAAGATAGCTACTCGCGTTGAAATCTGTGTTTGACATTGACAAAGGAGGAATCATCAGACATCTTATGGGGCTATTGTTTGAATGGGATACGAATAAGGCACAGCTAAACCTAAAAAACCATGGTATCTCTTTCGACGAAGCGAGCACGGTATTTAGTGACCCGTTGTCACAGACGATTGATGATCCCCTGCATTCCGAGGACGAAGAACGCTTTGTCCTGATTGGGCGATCTATTCAAGGACGACTCCTGGTTATCGTTCATACGGAAAGAGGCGATCGAATACGTATTATCAGCGTCAGGTTGGCGACAAAAAGAGAGAGGTTCAGATATGAAGAAAATGAAGAATGATCCAGATATGCTGGAGGAATATGATTTTACTGGTGGAATCCGAGGGAAATATGCAAAACGGTATGCGGAGGGAACTAACGTCGTAGTCATTGATCCCGACATAGCTGAGTATTTTCCAGATCACGACTCGGTCAACGATGCTCTCCGTAGTTTAACTACAATTATCAAGAGGCAGAGGAAGGCCGAACAAATCACTCCAGCGGACAATAGCCGCTGAGTTTTGCGTTACTGTGCTTTCTGTCAGTAATAAACAATTTTCAAAAAATCCGATAGCATTTCTTTGTAAATGCTATCCTCAAAAGTTGCAGTATTTTTAAATAGTTTCCGTATTTAGCATCTGATCATAAATTTATTCAAGATATCCGCCGGATGGTCGATTCCATGCTGTATGAACGTACCGCTATTTCCGGAAAGCCGGAAGCATTTAACCGTCACGAGATCAAATCACTGTGCCATTATTCCCCATGAAGAAGTGAACCCTTGATTTTCCTGGTATAAAATCCAAATGCTCTTATCATGTATCTCACATTCCCCGATATTGACTCCGGTTAGATATAATGTAAAGATGCTATAGGACGTCAGTTGCAGCAATTGCTTCTTACAAATCCATCAAGCTTAAAAATATATAGTTTCGGAAAGATGAAAAACCACAGTAAATTATATGCCAAAGAAATTTAAATTAATATATATCAGTATCGCAGCTTTATTGGTTTTTATAATTATAGCGCTTGCAGGACTTGTTTTTTTAGTTCAAACGGATTTTGGCAAACGAATCATTGAAACTGAAATAGACAAACAAATCCGGGGCGCTATCAATTTTAAAAACCTGCGGCTTAACCTGCTTAAGGGACAGCTTGAACTGGATAATATTGTATTAAAGGATGCCCAAAAAGAAGATATTGCCGGTCTTAAGCGGCTTTTTATAGATATCTCCTGGGATTCTTTTTCGGAAGGCAGCCTGATTGTGAGGCAGCTTGTGATTGAAAATCCATGGGTTTTGCTTCGTTTGGATAAAAGCGGAAATCTTAATCTGACAAATGCCCTGAAATTGGTCAAAGATTCCGGAAAGCATGAGCCCATAAATCTGGATAAGTACAAATTACATCTGGAAAAACTCAAACTGATAAACGGAAAAATCGGGTTTGAAAAACCTGATTCGGCATTAACGATCGCAGTAAACGGAATAGATCTTGATGCAAACGGTTACTGGCCGCAAAAAACAGGCTCTTTTGATCTGCTGATAAACAACGGGAGCATAAAAGGTAAGTCCCCTGATGTGATATTTGGTACTCTCAAGTTTAAAGCATCCTTTGCTAAAGATATGGTTTCTTCTCTGATACTACAGGGTTCTTCCGGCAACTCCGGATTTGATGTAACCGGACGCATCAGCAATGCTTTTAACAAACCATCAATTGACCTATCCGGTGACCTGGATCTATCTCTTTCAGAGTTGCAGAATATTATTGGAATCGACCGATTATATAAAGGCCGGATTCATGCACATCTTGGGGCAAAGGGTTTAATAAACAATCCTGAAATAGCAGGAACCGTTAATTATGACGGCGGGGTCGTTGCAGGTTATAAAATTAAACGGGCAAACATTTTATTTTCACTGAAAAACCGTCTTGTAACACTTAAACCATGCAGCCTGTGGGCTGGCGGCGGTCAGATAGATCTTAACGGGGCTATTGATCTTGTAAAGGCTTTTCCTGAAGGATTTATGTCCGGCAAAATTTATCCTGATGAAATTATCTATGATATTGTTCTTGAGGGAAAACAGATAGACCTGGAAAAGCTTGGTATTGACTCTAAAAAGATGCGGGGCAGAGTTCAATCAAATGTATTGCTCCGGGGCAAAGGCTTTGAGCCAAAGTCTGCCAAAGCTTTTGCAGACTGGAAAATACAGGGACAAAGGGTTACAATTGATCGGCTGGCTGCTCCTGTTGACCTGCTTTTTACAGGAAAGGCCGATCTGAATCATGGTATTTTAGCTCTTAAACAGGTCTTGTTTAGTTCCCATAAAACAAAATTGCAGGCAGACGGTCAATACAATATAATTTCCGAGGCGCTTGACGGGAAAGTTTTACTTACTTCGCCTGATCTCAGCTCGGCGTTATCTCCATTGGGGATTAAAGATATTAAAGGAAGCATCCGCCTGGATGCAACGGTTTCCGGATTTGTTAAAAAACCGGAGTTTAACTGCGATGTACAATCTAAAGCGCTTGTTTATCAAGGCATATCTATTGGTGATGTCCGGCTTAAGGGCGGTATGGACAATTCGGGGATTCTTGATATCAAGGAGCTTAAGCTGGTCAACAGAAATTCAGTTTTAGATGCTTCGGGAAAAATTCAGATTTTTGCGCCAAAATCACAAAAACCGGCTGAAGCTACAAACCTTGATATCATAAAGGCCAGTATCTTTCTTAGCGATTTTCATAAAGATTTCAAGGGTAGTCTGTTTGCAAAAGGTCATGTGGAAGGTCCGTGGAAGCATCTTCGCGGAAGTTTTAATATTTTTGGGAAAGATCTCTTAATCGCAGGACAACCTGTGCATGAGATAAAACTTAATCCCGAACTGGACGGAGATGTTATTAAGGTTAATCCTCTTACGATACAGCTTGTACCCGGAGAATCGATTGCCGGAGAAGGCCGGATTTCATTTGAGGGAAAATATCAGATAAGCCTGACATCGGAAAGCATTTCCTTAAGTTCAATTGAAGCTATCCGCAAGCTTGGTCTTGCAGAAGGAAGGCTTCGCTTAAATATTTCCGGTGATGGATCTTTTAAACATCCTGTACTTTCAGGCAATATAACAATGACAAGGTTATATTTGAAGGGGCAGGACTTTAAGGATTTCAGAATACATTTTGATCTGAACCGGAATATTTTAAGTTGTAATACCGATATAGGCTTTAAAGCAGACGGAAAAATAAATCTTCAAAACAGCGATTTTGATATAAATGCAGCTTTTAATAAATCCGACCTTTTACCTTACCTTACAATGGCCGGATATCCGGACTGGTCGGGAAAACTTAGCGGAAGAGTTGAAGCGAAAGGGAATGCAAAAAACCCCGATAGCATAAGCGCCCGTGCTGATATTTCGGATCTGAAACTGTCCTTTGGAGACAGGAAAACAATTAGTACAAAGGATGTAAACCTGTCGTACCAAAAAGGCGCTTTATTGATTCCTGCTTTTGATATGATTTTTATGGATAACGCAAAACTTACTATCAACGGAACAGGAAGGCTGAACGGGCCGGTAGATGTTCATGCACGCGGCAATATACCTGTATCAATAGTTGCACTGTTTACTGAAGATCTTTCCGATATAAAAGGAGAGTTGAAACTTTCGGCAGATCTTGCCGGGTCATTTGCCAAGCCGGAAATCAGCGCCAAAGCAGATCTTAAAAACATTTCTTTTACTGTTCCTTATCTTTTACAGAAACTGCATGATTTAAATGGGTCTGTCCATGTAAATCCGAAAGGCATATTTGTTGAAAATATTTATGGAAAGTTGGATGAGGGAACATTTAACTTTGACGGTAAAGTAGAATTGAAGGGCTTTCAACCGGGAAAAGGATATATCAACTTTAAAGCTGCCGCCCTTCCAATCAGAATTCCCGATACCATGGACATGGTTCTGGATGCAAATCTGATGCTTTCCGGCAGTAAAGATAAATCACTTCTGGATGGTGAAATTGTTCTTGTAGATGGCTTGTATTACAAAGATGTGAAACTGAATCTGCTTGATGGACTAACGGAGAAAAAACGCGAAAAGATAACGACAGTGGAACAAAACACGGGTCCCTTTTTAAAAAACATGGCTGTTGATGTGAATATAAAACATAGAAATACTTTCCGGGTTGAAAATAATCTGGCGAAGCTTGAAATTATACCGAATCTGAAAACTCAGGGCACGGCTGATAGTCCTTTGATAAGGGGCAGAGCTGCTGTTGAATCCGGAACAGTAGAGTATCTGCGAAAGATTTTTGTAGTCAAAAAAGGAGTAATTGACTTTTTGAATCCTTATAAAAATGATCCGACCTTTGATATTAAAAGCGAGGTTGTCGTGCGGCAGTGGAAGATAACTCTTGAAATATCCGGCACTAAGGATGCGCTTGTGCTCAAACTCAGCTCGGATCCGGCTGAAGAACGTGAGGATATTCTTTCATTATTGCTGGTGGGAAAAACAAGCCGCGAGTTAACCAAAGCAGGAAGCGGCGCCGCACAATCAACCGAACAGATTCTTGCGGAAATGATAGCATCGACTCTGGGTGATGATATAAAGAAAACCACGAGTCTCGACTATCTGGAAGTTGAAACCACAGATAATACAACAACAGGTAATAAAAATGGTGAAACCGAGGGTTATGTCAAGGTAACGATAGGCAAGGATCTTTCTAAACGTCTGACTATAAAATATGCGGTTACATCGGAGAAAGGAGAGCTCATACGGCGTTCTATTGCAGAATACAAACTTTTACAAAACCTTCGCTTAAGCGGATTTCAGGATACCAGCGGCATATTTGGCGGAGAGATCAAGTACAGGATCGAATTCCGATGATTGTAAACGATATTTCTTTAAAAAAAATAGCTGCGATATTTGAATTTTTGAGCGTTTTTATTATCGGGATTCTTATTTCCGTTTCTGCCTGTTGTGCTGATGCCAAAAGCACAAAGGATAATTATCTTAATATCTCGGATATAAGGGTTACGATTGCAAAAAGAATAGTTGAGGATGAACACGATATCAGTCTCAGGCAAATGGTTTTCAATCTGATTGACCTTAAAAAAGGAGAAAAATTTTCTCCCGCCCTTCTGGATGAATCCATACGTATGCTGCAACAGAGCGGAAAATTTAAAGAGATCAATGTGGATTCAAAAGAAGAAGACGGGAAATTTATTCTTTTCTTTCATCTCACTCCTTACCGCTGGATCAAGGATATCAGGATTTATGGAAGATATCCGGTATTTGAACGTGATGTGCTTGCTGCGATGACGATATATCCCGGAAATGCATTTGTGCAGGAAGTACTGGAAAAACAGGAAGCGGAAATAGTTAAACTTTATAAAAACGAAGGCTATATAGAACCTAAAGTCAGTGTTGTTGCCGATGAAGATCCGGCAGACGGCAACTACATAATAAAGGTCAAAATTGATAAGGGCCCATTTTACAGTCTTAAAACCATTGCTTTTACAGGCAATAAAAATTTTTCCGCCACAAGGCTCAAATGGAAGATGAAAATATGGCGTGAAGCTTTGTTTCCGGCAAGCTTCGGCCGGTTTATTGAAGCCGGTTTTAAAAAAGATGTAGATGAGCTGACAAAGTTTTACCGAAGCAAAGGTTTTGCAGATGTTGAAATACAGCCGGTTATTAAAAAGGATGCAAAAAACCATACGGTTTCCATTTCATTGCTTATCAATGAAGGCCCTTGTTACCGTACTCTTTTTTCAGGTAATAAGGCTTTTTGGGATAGTACTTTAAAAAAAGATCTGATTCTTTTGCGTGATGGAAACCGCAATGGTTTGGGTCTGAAACGAAGTATAAGAAAAATAGAAGAATCATATCAATCATCAGGCTATCTTTCTGCTAAGATCAAAGCGGAAGAAGAACCCCATCCGGGAAAAGATGATATTCGGACAATTCGTATAATAATCGAGGAAAATCAAAAAACGATAGTCGATTCCATCGATATTAAGGGCAACGTCTCATATCCCGAAAGCAGGATAAGAAAACAAATGCTTACCGAAACCGGCGGTATTTATGGAAGTGGCATTTTTGTGCCGGCAATCTTTGAAGAAGACATTTCCTCTATACGGGCGTTTTATATCAGTGAGGGCTTTATGAGTCCTGAAGTCAAACAGGAGCTGGAATGGAACCGGGATCGAAGTCGGGTAAAGATCCGGATTACAATCAATGAAGGTGTCCGTACTATGGTTTCTTCCGTTAAGATAGCCGGTTCAAAAGTACTCTCGTCTGATGATGCTTTAAAGTTGATTACATTAAAGGAAAAGCAGCCATTCCAAAAATATATGATCGGAAAAGATGAAAATGCCTTGTCCCGGTTGATCTCCGACAAGGGATATCCTTATGTAAAAGTAAAAGGTGAAATTGAAGTTGCCACCGACAGGAAGCAAGCAGAAATTACATACAGAATCACAGATGGTATTTATGTATCCATGGGAGAGGTTTATTCAAAGGGCAACCTTCGGACAAAGGATCGTGTGATTAAAAAAGAAATGGAAATCCGAACGGGCGAACCATTTTCTTTGGAAAAAACGCTTTTAAGCCAGAGAAACATCCGGAATCTGGATATCTTCAAAGAGGTTGGTTTCAAGACCCTTGGGCTTAAGGAAGAAAAAGACAAAATCAATCTTATGGTTGATATTGAGGAGCAGAAACCCTATTTTGCCGAGTTGGGCTTTGGTTATGAATCATCGAAGGAGTTTTATGCGCGCACAGGGATAGGAGATCATAATCTGTTAGGATTAAACAAATACGGCTGGGTAAGCGGTGAAATCAGTCAGACCGGGTACAAATCGGAAATCGGTATAAGTGAACCACGGTTTCTTGACACATATACATCAGCTTCTATGAAAATATATGCGGAGCAGGTGGAAGAGTTTAACGAGAACTTTGGCTACAAGGCTCTTGGTGCATCTTTGGGCTTATCTCCAAAAGCCATTAAGAACTTTACTCCGGGACTCAATTTCAGTCTGGAACGAAGAGACCAGTACCGCCTGGACAGCTCACTTCCTCTTGGCGCTTCAATTTCCGAAGAAGAATATCAAAAACGAAGCATACTTGTTGTTACCCCTTCATTAACATATAATACACGGGATTCATTCATCCGCCCGAAGAAAGGGGTTTATTCTTCCCTGCATGTAGATGTTTCCAAAGGTCTTGAAAACTCTTTTGACGACTTTATAAAATATCGTTATGACCTGCGTTATTATTATACCCCGGTTAATCGCCTGACACTGGCTTTTCTGGGCCGGGCCGGGTATATCAAGGCTTATGGCAATAAAGGGCAGGTGCCTCAGGATCAGCTTTTTTTCCTCGGCGGCACTTTTGATGTGCGGGGGTTTGAAGAAAATCTGCTCAGGTTTGACAGTGCCGGCGATGCCATAGGAGGACGTTGTGCGGTTTCAGGCAGTATGGAGGCCAGGATAGATCTTGGCGCTAATGTTGAAATGACTTTATTTTACGATACAGGCAGTGTATCAAAGGCATTTGTGGATGCCGGTTCCGACGAATTCCGGTCTTCGGCAGGACTGGGGCTTAGATACATTACCCCGATAGGGCCAATCGGCATTCTGTACGGGCATAAGCTTGACCGGGAAAAAGGCGAAAGCTCCGGACAGATTCATTTTTCGGTGGGATACACGTTCTGATAATTTTTTAAAAGGGAATGGTTTTCTTATTGTAAATAAGTCATTCCGGTTTATAAAAAGATAACTACAGTTAAAAAAAATAAATAAAATTTATTGATATGAACACAAGTAAAAACAAAGTAGTAAACATTAAAGATGCGGTAAGGGATTTTGTTACAAGCGGTTGCCATATATCGATAGGAGGGTTTACGATCAACCGGAACCCTATGGCGGCGGTTTATGAGATTATAAGACAGAAAATTGATAACCTGCATCTTTATGCGCATTCAAACGGACAGGGAGTTGATGAGCTTATCGGTGCAGGATGTGTATCCGGACTCGAAATTGCTTATGCCGGTAGCGGGCGTTTTGCCCCAACTTGTATCCGGTTTAAAAAAGCAGCCCAATCAGGCGCTGTTGCTGTAGAAGATTATTCAAATTATCAGATGACGCTGCGTTTTCTGGCGGGAGCCATGGGTGTTCCTTTTTTGCCTTCGCTATCTTCACTGGGAACCGACATCATTGAAAAATGGGGATTTTGCGAAAAGATGCGGGCAGCAGATGCAAGACTTCCGGACAAGAAGGTTGTTGTAATGGATAACCCTTTTGGCTCATGGGGGGATGTTCCCAGAGTTGTTCTGGTGCCTGCCATTAACTGTGATGTAACAATACTACATGTTCAGAAAGCAGACAGGGAAGGCACGGTAAGAATGGAAGGTTTAACTTTTTCAGATGTTGAACAGGCTAAATCTGCAAAGCATGTAATCGTGACCTGTGAAGAACTGGTGGAAACAGAAATTCTTAAAGCAGATCCGGATCAAAATCAGATCCCGTCTTTTTGTGTAGATGCGGTGGTCCACATTCCTTATGGCGCATATCCTACAGCCTGTTATCGGTATTATGATTATGATCCCGATTATCTGAACAGATACCGCAAATATGCTGAAGATGATGAGCTTTACAGCGCTTATCTTAAAGAGTATATTTATTTGATAAAAGATCAGCAAGAGCTTCTCGGCAAAACAGGAAAGGATCAAATTGATAAAATAAGAGCTGATAAGCAAAAAGGTTATGCTGTTGGTTTGGACAGGAGGTAGTAAAATAGATGCCGGCATCATATTATAATTCAAAAGAGCTGATGGCTATCGCAGCTGCACGTGAAATAAAAAACGGCGATATTGTGTTTTGCGGCACTGGAATTTCGCTTGTTGCTGCGATGGCTGCAAAAAAAATTTCAGCGCCTGACAGTGTTATTTTTTTTGAAACTGGCGCAATAGATTCCAAACTGGAAGAAGTTCCTCTTGCCGTAGGAGATTCACGGGTAATGTTCGGCACATCCGTAAACGGGAATTTAGCCGATGCCTTTGCCACAATGCAAAACAGGATAACAGGGCCTCATGTTGTCGGTATTATGGGGGCAGCGCAGATAGATAAATACGGAAATCTTAATTCAACAGCCTTAGGAGAATATATTAAGCCAAAAGTCCGTTTTGCGGGAAGTGGAGGGGCATGCGATGTGGCTTCTTTTGTCGGCAGAGTTATCATTTTCATGCAGCATGAAAAACGAAAATTTGTTCCAAAACTAGATTATATTACCAGTCCGGGTTGGCTGACTGGACCGGATGGCCGTAAAAATGCAGGACTTCCGGATGGCGGACCTTTTAGCGTTATCACCAATATGGCTACTATGGGTTTTGATGAAACAAGTAAAGAAATGTATCTTAGCGGTTATTTTCCCGGGATAAGTCCAAAGGAAATTCTGAACAATATGGGTTTTAGTATTGATGTATCACGGGCAAGAGAAGTAAATCCGCCAACAAAATTTGAGCTTGAAGTTTTACGGGAAAAATGCGATCCCCAGCGGCTTATTATTGGATAAAAATTTATAAAGATAAGGAGGGAAAACAAGGTGAACATAAAAAATAAATTGAATTATATTTTTTGCATAGTTATCCTTTTGATTTCGGTTTCTTCATATGCCGGAGAAGCAGCCCAGCGTAAGCATTACAAGTATGCAGAATTTGTTGTGGTTAACAGGTTTTATGATGAAAGCGGAGGAATGGCGGGATTATCTACAACCGCATACTTTAATGACGGCTCGGATAAATCAATTACATCCTATAGCAAAGAGAGCATAATCGCTCAAAAAGATGCAAAATTCGAAGCTTTTAAAGATTTTATCGAAAAATATACCAACAAAAAAATAACCACATCAAAAGTATCTGAAATTAATATATTAAACATTTTAAGCTCCAATGGATGGGAAGTTATTCATTATGACAACAAGACTCTTACTTTTGTGGAAGGAAGCGGGTCAAAAGCCAGATATTTACTCAGAAAAGAGGTAAACTAAACCATTTTATAGTAATAAAACATTGATTCTTTCGGGGTCGGGCAGGCAAGTCAGTTGAAAGTCCGAAAACCCCAATTCCGCAATTTTTGTGAAAAAGGGAATCCGGATATTCCAATCAGCTAAATGCTCTCCGGATTCCCGCCTGCGAGAAAACAATGACTCTTTACAAGACTTTCAATACCGTCATTTTTGTCAAAACCTGACATCCTTGCCTTAAAAACTGTTATAATGCACAAAATCCTTAATTTCTCTTCTCTTTGTAGCCGAACCTGATTTTGCAGGATACCCGATAGGAATAAGGGCCACGAGTTCATAGCCGTTTGGCACGTTTATAACATCTTTAGCCTTGTCATGATCTAAAAGTCCTACTACAACCGTACCTAAACCGAAATCATGCGCTGCAAGGCAAAGGGTTTGTGTGAAAATGCCAAGATCAAACATGAACCAGTCCGAAAATTTTGTTGGAGCCACATTATTGTAGACTCCCGATGAATTCAGTTTACCGCAAACCGCAAGAAGAACAGGCGCCTGGGTAATAGAATTTTCAGCAGGATTTTTGGGTAAGATTGTTTTTCTCATATTTTCTTTTATAGTCTTATCCCTTATTACAACCAGTTCCCAACACTGGGTATTTGCCCAGGAAGGAGACCATCTTGCAGCTTCAAATACTGAGTTTAATATTTCATCGGAAACATCTTTTCCCTCAAATGTTCTTATACTTCTTCTTGCTTTTATAACTTCCATGATATCCGACATAAGTATATCCTCCAGGAAAAATTAATAATTTATATATATGTGACTAATGTTTATGCGCAGCATCTTCTTTGTAGCAATTGCAATTTTTTTCACCACATTCGGTACAAACATAAGTTATAGCTTTTTTTTTTGCTTCAGTTTCCTGTTCTCCTGTTTTTTGTGAACCCGGGTTTCTGACAATTATAAAAATCACAAAAGCTGTAATAAGCAATATAATGATTTTAAGCATCTTCTCTCCTCTTCTTAAATGGAATAATGTTACACTTTTTCTTCTTACTATTTAAGTTTGCTACCTTTAATCCTGAACACCGGCAATTTATCCATTTTCCTCCGCACTTAGGACAAATCTCAAGACTGCACCCCACATGATGAAAGCCTCCATTTAACACATTGCACTCAGGACATCTTTTCGAGAATTGTTTTCCTGTAAAAACTGTGTCTTTTTTCTCAAAAGGCAACGGGGTATAATCCATGCCATTTATCCGGATTATACTTTTTATACAGGATGAAGCTCCTTCTGCTTCTTTACCGCATAAATCGCAGATAGCCAATTTTAATATCCTTTCCTCATAGATAAGTGCATATCACTTATTCAATATGATGCAAAATCATTTTTGAGAAAATACATTTTTGTTTGTGAAAAGATAAAAAATCCGGGTGCAATACGAGGTTGTAAGATCAAAAAAAATATGAAAATATATTATAAGTGTTGTTTCAATGAATATATGGTCTCCTTTTCACGTCTTTCTTTTATTACCTTATCTCCTTCAAGGTATTTCAGATGAGCAATCGCCTCGCCTGTAGCAATCCATTTTTGTGCACCGGGAAATGAATCCCAGCTCTCAAAGCTTATGTCCCAATCCATCTGTGAGGCTATTTCGAAAGCGTTTTTATCACCATTTTTCAGGATGGAAATAACATTATCAAGTCTTTTTTGATGATGCGCCTTTAATTCAAGAATTCTTTCTTTGCAGTTTGTTATTATGGACCTGTGTCCGGGAAGCGCTAAATCTATGTTAAGACGATAAATCTTATCAAGATTTGTCAGATAATCCTTTAAAGGATTCTGCTCATCAGACCATAATTGTATAGCAGCAGTAATTTCATTAAGAATATGGTCTCCTGCTATCAGTAATTTTTTGTCAGGTTCATAAAGGCACATATGCCCTTTTGTATGGCCGGGTGTCTGGATACACGTAAAGTTATAATCAGATATGCTGATATGATCGCCATCATTTACAATATAAAAATTTGCCAGCCCTTTTGATGCGAATTTATAAGAACTGAATCCGGGATGAACAAAAAGAGCCTGAAGTTCTTTTTCCGGAAAACCGTTTTGGCATGCAAAGTCAGTATATTCGTCCAGAAAAAAGCCTGATCTGAGCATATCGGCTTCTATTTGGTTAAAATATATTCTGGAGGTGTCCGGAGCAATTTTTAAAGCAAGACCCATATGGTCAGGATGCATATGAGTAATAAAAAAATCGGTTTTTTTGATGTCTATTCCAAGTTCTTCCAGTCCGGTCTGCATTGCATTCATACACTCGTTTTGAGCAAAACCGGTATCAATAATCATGTTTCGATCACCGGTCTTTATTATACAGGAGTTTAGGACTCCAAGCGGATTTTTTGGAAGCGGGATTTTAATCCTGTATAGATTGGGTAAAATTTCTTCAATCATAATTAACTCCGGTCAGGTGCAGGATCTATCCTGCTTTTAGAAAGTATTACTATTTTTTCTTAAGTATATCTCTGATCTCTGATAATAAAGTTTCTTCCTTTGAAGGAGTGGGAGGAGCTGCCGGTGCAGCTTCTTCTTTTTTCTTCAACCTGTTCATTGCTTTTACAAGCATAAAAATTGCAAAAGCTATTATAACAAAATCGACTACAGTCTGAATAAATTTTCCATAATTCAATGTAACTGCCGCCGCATCGCCGGCAGCTGCTTTAAGAGTAACAGACAGATCTGTGAAATTTACGTTTCCAAGTAAAAGGCCGATCGGAGGCATAATTATATCTGCTACAACCGATGAAATAATTTTCCCGAAAGCTCCGCCGATAATTATACCGACAGCCATATCAACCACATTACCCTTCATTGCAAATGTCTTGAATTCATTCATCATGCCCATGAGTCCTCCTTGTTTATTAATATTTCTGTATTTGTTATTGTTCAAACCGGATAGCAGCTTTTCACCTCCTTCCCCCTGGATATATTTGATGGTTCAATTATAATAAAGTCCCAAATAATCAGCTTAAATCTTTCAGAAAATAGGAACCCTTGGTTTTCGTATATATACAAACCAGTATGTAAGACCGACCAATACAGATCCGCCGATGATATTTCCTATTGTTACAGGAAGCAGATTTGCAATAAAGAAATTTGTCCATGTCAGGGTGACGTAATCGCCGGCGGTTTTACCGATATTTTCCCAAAATAGAGGCTGTGCAAAAGATTTTATAAAAATACCTATGGGAATAAAGTACATGTTCGCTACACTGTGTTCAAAACCACAAGCAACAAAAGCAGTTATCGGAAATATTATGGATAATATTTTATCGGTTGTGCTTTTTGCACTGAAACACAGCCATACCGCAAGGCATACCAAGGCGTTACACATGATTCCAAGAAAGATAGCTTCCATAAAACCGATATTGCATTTTGCTGCTGCTATATTTAAAGCATTAAGGCCGATTACACTTTTGCCGAACATAAATTGACGGGTGAAAAACATAATGATTGCAGTCAAAAAAGAACCGATAAAATTTCCTGTATAGACTATAATCCAGTTTCTAAGTAATTGCCTTAAAGTTATTTTGCCGCTTGCCAATGCCATAATTATAAGGTTATTACCTGTAAATAATTCCGCTCCTCCTACAACAACAAGTATAAGGCCCAGGCAAAAAACAAGACCGCCGAGCAGTTTTGATATTCCAAAAGGAATAGTTAAAGCGGCCCCTGATGTTACTGTTGTGCTGAATATTGCTCCCAAGGCGATAAATGCGCCTGCCATGATTGAAAGAAGAAGCAAATTGCGCCACCCGATTGTGGCTTTTTTGACACCAAGCTGTTCAGCTTTTTTAGCCATCTCGGCAGGCAGCATCATTTCTATGCGGTAGTTTGTATCATCCATATCAGTTCCAAGTTATATATTTTATAGCAATTGTCATAAATTTGTTCCGATTGGGTATGGGTACCCATACCCAATTTACAACCAGGCAATAGGAATTTTGTTATGACAAATTCCATATATGGCAATCAGGCATTGTGAAAGTTTTTTTCACTTTTTATGTAGATATCTCTCTTTGGATATGGGATCTCTATGCCTTCGAGCTGAAAGATATCTTTTACTCTGTCTGTTATACTTGAAATGGTATCTATTCTGCGCCTCGGTTCATTGATCCATACCCTTGCCTGAAGGTTGACAGCCGAATCCCCGAAGCTGTGTACAACTATTTTAGGCTCAGGCTCTTTCATTACCCAGTCAAGCTCGAGCGCTGCCTTCACAATGAGTTCTTTTGCCTTATTTATATCCGCATCATAGGCTATACCAATGGGAATTCTGACCCGTATTTCTTTTGTGATTGTAGTATAATTGATAATATCCCGTTTCATAATTTCATTATTCGGAATTATGATCACAATGTTATCAGTAGTTCTGATCTTGGTTGCCCTGAGTCCTATATCTATAACATCTCCCCATGTAGCGCTGTTTTGTGGTGCAGTCCAGACTTCGATACGGTCTCCAACCTCAAAAGGCCTGTCAATAATCAAAAGAATTCCGGCAATCAGGTTTGAAAGAGTATCTTTAGCTGCAAAACCAATTGCTATACCGGCTATACCGGCTCCGGCAACAAAGGGCATTATATTCAGCCCCAGCACATCAAGAGCTAAAATGATTCCTGCGGCATAAATAAGCACGTTGGAAAATTTTTCCATAAGCTCAAAAATAACATCATCTACTTTTGTAAGCGTTTTTGTGGCAATTCTGTCTTTTAGGTAGGGAATCAGGGAACTTACAAATTTATTGACAATCATGGTTATAAGCATAACCATAAAGGCATATGCCGCCTTTTCCAAAAGCGGTGAATTAAAAAGCCGGGTCAATCCAATAACTGCAAGAATCAGAACAGCATAGTGTCCGCCCCGCTTTATAAGGAGAAAGAACGCATCATTTTTTTCAAAAAAAGGAGATATGTAGTGTCTTTTTTTCAACACGCTCATAACAGCATTTAAAATCCACCATGCCGCACAGGCTGTGATTATAATTACTGCAACACTGATAACCGAATCTGCTAATGTCTTCTGATCTGAAAATATGCGAGAGAATATTAGTGCTAAAAAATTTTTCATAAAATAAGCTCATTATAATTTATATTTGTACAGGTTACCTTTACTGCCATACTTTATACATAGCAATTTTAAGAAATTTGAACAAGACCTTATTCCATTTTCAGCCCTATATAAGTAATGCTTGAACAACGCCACTTTATCGGAGAAAATGTTTTTGTTTATATGAAAAACAATTTTGCTGACTTACCGGTAACGGATATGATAATAGATCATGGAATAGATGGATTCTACGCATACGGAAAAAACCTCGAACTGCTCCCTGAACAAAAGGCAATAAATGCAGGCGGTTTTTCGGAAACAGACCGGGATAAAAAGGCTAAGAAATTGGGAGCAGGACAGTATAAAAAAAACTATATACTTTTGAGAGTATAGGTTTAGCTTTGAGAAATGAGCTGGATTCTGAAAGGCATCAATGATTAAAAAACAATTAAATGAATCTGTTAAAGATAGCTTGAAAGAAAAAACAAAGGACAGGATACACAGATTTTTTCTGGCAGATAAAGCTATACGCGGTGCATTTATCTATGGCACCCGAATGATAAAGGAAATGCGGGCAAATTTTGATCTGGGGATATTGGAAACGCTTGTTCTGGGACATGCATATCTTGGCTGTGCTCTGTTGTCTTCCAATCTGAAGGGAAATGACAGAATCGGCCTTAAAATCGACTGTTCAGGTCCGGTTAAAGGAATTTCTGTTGAAGCCAATGCGTATGGAGAAATAAGAGGATTTATAAAACAGCCGCAAATTTCCATTGATAAACCCCTTGAGGACTTTAATCCATCGCCTTTTTTTGGTGCAGGTTTGCTGACCGTAACAAAATACCTTGAAGATGCAAAGCAGCCTTATTCCGGCCAGATAGCGCTTCTTTACGGTTCCATTGCAAAAGATCTGGCGAATTATTTTTATTCTTCCGAACAAATACCGACTGTTTTTAATTTAAGCATCAAATTTAACGCAAAAGGGGAAGTAAGCGGCGCCGGAGGGCTTTTCCTTCAGTTAATGCCTGATGCAGCAGAGGAATTGGCTAAGAAACTTGAGATTATAATAGATGGTCTCCCATCAATCGGAAACCTTATCGAAGAGGGTAAATCGGCGGATTATATTATTTGTGAATCATTTAAGGAATTAGCCCCCCAAATATTAAATGACTCCAGAGTAGAGTTTTTCTGCAGGTGCAATGAAAAGCAGATGTTGCATTATATTTCCATGCTCCCTTATAAAGATAAAGAAGAAATTCTTGAAAACGGTCCTTTTCCGCTTCAGATAAGATGCCACAACTGTAATTCACTGTATGAATTTTCCAAAAAGCAAATCAGCAGCATCTTTAAGCTGCAGAGCAACAGCTGAAAATGTTTTACTTTTTGCGAATGTATTACAGTTGTTGATTTATTTATTAAGCCGTTCTGCCTGTAACCTGATTATAAATTAAACTTGATATTGAATTCCTTGCTTGATACCATGAAGTCAATGATGTAAAAGTTCAGGTTGCATCATTAGATAATATTGGACGGATATAATAACTGATAACCATTTGTGCGTATTAGATTAAGAAAGGAAGGTTGATATGAAAAAGCTGGTTATTTGGGCAAGTATTGTTGCCTTTACATTTATTGGTTGTGCAACTAAAACACAAACAGGCACTCTTGCCGGTACCGGAGTCGGCGCTGCGGTTGGGGCCGGTCTTGGGCAGGCGATAGGAGGCAATACTACCGGAACTCTTGTTGGAGCCGCTATCGGAGCAGCTGCCGGAGGCCTTGCAGGAGGTGCTATAGGTAATTATATGGACAGGCAGGAGGCGGCCATGCGCCAGGCCCTGGCCGATTCGGAGGCTGCAAGCATTAATCGCGAACAACAGGTGTTGGCGCAGGCAACCGCGGACAGCTCAAAAAAAGTCCGTGATGTGCTGACGGTAACCTTTAAGTCTGATTTTCTTTACGCTGTAAATTCATCGACACTTTTTCCGGGTGCTTATGATGAGCTGGATCGGGTGGCAAAAGTAATAAATCAATATCCGGATACGCGTATCCAGGTTGGTGGTCATACTGACAGCACAGGCAGCGCGGAATACAACCAGAAGCTTTCCGAACAGCGCGCCCAAGCAGTCAAGAACGCACTGGTCAGCAGAGGGGTAAATGCATCGAGAATATCTGCCATCGGCTATGGTGAAAATAAGTCTATAGCAAGTAATGAAACCGAAGCAGGCCGGCAACAGAACAGGCGTGTGGAGATCCGCATCATACCAAATCAGGAATAGATACAGCCTGAACCAGAGACAATATAAGTATTTTTTACTTCCAAAAACAGTAGTGCTCTTGCCGCAAACTGCAACTCATAAAGCGGCAAGAGCCAGCCGGTTTTAAATCCATCCCATACTTTCTTTGCCAAAGACAGATGAAATACAGCTTTTTGATAAGTGGAATCTGTTGGGATTAAGGAGTAGCAGCATGTTTAAAATATTGGTTGCAGCCTTTTTTGTTTTTTTAAACTCAGCAGCATTTGCAGCTGAATTTGAAACAATTATTGTACCTCCTTCCGATCCGGTTATTGCTGGTGATACCATAACTGTTGAAGTATATTTTATGAACCTTTCAAATCATGGCATTACCCTCCAAACCTCTGAATTGATTGAATCCAGATTAATTAAGGAAAATACGATTTCAGAACTCCAGTTAACTCCAAAACCTTTTGATTCTTTACATGAAATCGTTATCCCTGCAAACGGCTTTCTGAAAAAAGCATACACATGTGATGTTCCTGAATCTCTTGAAGGCAGTGTGGGCATAGAACTTGTCAAGTTTGCATCAAAAAGAGCATTGTTTAACATTCTTAAAAAAGGTGATAATAATACTACACAGTGTGTGATCGAAAAAGTAAAAGGTAACGACGCCGCTGAGGAGATTCAGACTCTTTTTCAATCGGAATTCCCATATTTTCCAACTCACGAACCCACCTATTTTGGTGTTGGCACTGATCCTGAAAAAAGTAAGTTTCAATTAAGTTTTAAGTACAATCTTGTTAATTTGACAAGAAACAACTCCTTGCTAAACGGATTCCATTTCGGTTATACGCAAACATCGTTGTGGGATCTTAAATCCGATTCCAAGCCTTTTGAAGATACAAGCTACAAACCTGAAATTTTTTATCTTACAAAAAACCTTAACCCTGGCATTCCATTAATGTCACATTTATGCTTTATGGGCGGTTTCCAGCATGAATCAAACGGTAAAGGCGGCACAGATTCCCGAAGTACCAATTTTTTATATATAAAACCCATTTTAGCCTTTAAGCTAGGCAATGATTATCATTTGAAAGTGGGACCAAAGGCCTGGATATATACAGGCAATGATGATCAAACCAATCCGTATATTGAAAATTACAGGGGTTATTTTGATCTTGAGCTTAAATTAGGTAAGCGGGACGGTCTTGTTTTGGGTTCAAACCTGCGTTATGGCAATAAAGGCGGCAGCATACAGGTGGATGCAACATATCCGATGTACAAGTGTCTTTTTCTGGATGTAAAAAAGACCTGGCTTAACCCGAACTTATACTTTCTTGTTCAGTACTATGATGGCTATGCAGAAAGCCTTATCCGTTATAACGAAAAGAGCCATGCGCTTCGGTTAGGAATTTCCATTGTCAGATAGAGCCAATTCATAATCGGCATCCTGCCGCCCATATCTGCGTTCCAGCGTTTTATAATACTCGATTTAAACCTCTTTTTCGGCTACAATAATGTAATATAATATTACATTATTGTTTAATCAAACATCTTACACAAATACATATAACAGCATAACCACTTAATATATCAGTTGTTTTTAATATTTATCAATTTGGCACAACTGTTGCTTTTAAGAGCGTATTAACAAGGAAAAATAATTTATGGCTATTGGCGCTGAAAAAAACCTGCATAACATAAAGTGCGAAAATGCAGCAGAAACGTTGCGGCGGGAAAGGCAAAAGCTTTATGAGGATTCTCTTAAAGAATATACGCCGGTGTTTCTTGAAAAGCATTCAAGACTTATGGATGATTATTTTATTGAAAGTTTTGAAAAAAGTAAAATAGGCCCGGTCATGGCGATCGGCAGGAATCCTTTTGCAATAATTGCGCTTGGCGGCTATGGCCGTGAAGAACAGTGCCTTTTTTCAGATGTTGATCTCCTTTTCCTTTTTGAGGACAGAGTTCCTGAACATACGGAAAAGCTTATAAAAGAGGTTGTATATCCTTTATGGGATATTGGCCTTGAGGTTGGCTATGCAACACGTTCCCTGAAAGAATGCATAAATATGGGCGCAAGTGATAATCAAATACTTACTTCACTTTTGGATGCCCGCTTTATATGTGGAATGTCATTTCTGTATTCAAGGCTGATGGAACAGGTTCACAAAAAAATTCTTAATAAAGGATCTGAGAAAATCATCAGAGGGCTTGTTGAAAGCAATTCGTTACGCCATCAGCGTTATGGGGATTCGGCTTATATGCTCGAACCCAATATCAAGGAAGGCCAGGGGGGGCTTAGAGATTATCATACTATTTTATGGATTGCGCGTATTCTCTCGGATATCAAAAAACCAAGAGATCTTGAATACTATGGTTATCTGTCTCACAATGACTTCAATGATCTTTCCGAATGCCTTTCTTTTATATGGCATGTAAGAAACAGGCTGCACTATCTTGCAGGAAGAAAATGCGACCAGCTTTATTTTGAATACCAGCCAAAGCTGGCCAATGAGCTAAAGTTCAAGCTGGAAAATGGCCATAAGCCTGTTGAAAGATTTTTAGGAGAACTTCATGGCAGGATGGAATTTTTAAAGCAACAGCTTATGATGTTTCTCTATGAGTTTGGTTATGACAGAAAGCAGCCGCGCAGAAGAAAATTTTTTAAACATACAAAAATTGATGGACTTGAAGTTACAAAAAGAGGCTCGCTTAATTTTATTTCTTCCGAAAAGATTCTTACTGACCCGGAATTACTTATAAAAATATTTGAAGAAAGTGTAAATCTTAGGATTCCATTGAGCGCTGAAGCCAAAAGACTGATAAAAGAATTCGGATACCTGATAGATGACACTTTCATATCTTCGGATTCTGCTATCCGGTCATTTGAGAAAATACTTGTTGCACCTCCTGCATCATTTAATGTTCTTACTGAAATGTTAAATACAGGATTTCTTGAGTGTTTCATTCCCGAGATAAAAGGGATAGTAAACAGAATTCAGTTTGATGAATATCATATTTATCCGGTAGACCGGCATTCCTTACGTACTGTTCGTACTATTAAAAATTTTGGCACCGGAGACGATATAACCGGAGACTGGTTGTGCGGCAATTTGTATCAGGAATTGAAAAACAAAAAAATACTATTATGGGCTGCCCTTCTGCATGATATAGGCAAAGGGGAATCCGGTGGGGGGCATTCCAAACGCGGAGCAAAAATTGCAAAAAATATCCTTTCCGGGATGGGATTTAAACGGGAAAAAGTTGAAACAGTTTCTTTTCTTATCAGAGAGCATCTTACGCTCATAAAAACAGCTACAAGACGTGATATTAATGATGAGGAAACTACTGTCTTTTGCGCCGGAATAGTGAAGGAAATTGAATTATTAAAAATGCTTTATCTTCTTACTGTTGCCGATTCCATCGCGACCGGACACAAAGCGTGGAATAACTGGACTTTTTCTTTATTAAGAGAACTCTTCCTGAAAACACTGAACATTATGGAAAAAGGGGAACTGGCATCAAGTGAAGCTTTTGAAGTTATAGAAAATAAAAAGAAAAAATTATTAAGTGCTGTTTGTTCCAAAGAGTCTGAGCAAGATGTTGAAATCCATATCAAAACTCATATTGAAACTTTGTCGCCAAGATACCTTCTTTCAACACCGGACCATGAGCTTCTGGAACATTACAGGCTCTACAGAAGTCTTGGTACATCTGAATTTGTCTGGAAAATAGAAACCCATGTGGAATCAGACACAAGAATTATTACTATCTGCGCCAAAGACCGGCCCGGTCTGTTTTCCAAGATGGCGGGGGTTTATACTCTAAATGGTCTTGACATATTAGATGCCAGGATCAACACATGGAAAAATGGTATCGCACTTGATATCTTTACACTTAAACCGCCGGCCGATCAGATATTTGAAGAAAATAAATGGGCAAAAACCAAGGAAAATCTTGAATCTGCGCTTTCCGGCCACTTGGATCTCACAATTGCAATTAATGAAAAACTATCAGAACAACTGGATCATAAACCACCTCTGACAAGCAGGATGCATAAAATTAATATTGATAACAACAGTTCAAGTTTTTTTACAATTATTGAGGTTTTCTCATATGATTTTCCTGGGCTTTTATACAAGATTACAAATGCTTTGTTTTCATGCAGGCTGGATATAAAACTTGCAAAAATTGCAACAAAAGTGGACCAGGTTGTTGATGTTTTTTATGTGATGGATTTTGATGGACAAAAGGTTGATTCAAAGGAGCGGGTTTCATTAATTGAGACTGCTATTTCAGAGGTACTTACAGCAAAAGCTTAACGGAGGTTTTTTTATTATGATAAATTCAGGTGATACTGCATTTATGCTTGTTTCAACAATGCTTGTTATGTTTATGACTCCCGGATTGGGCCTGTTTTACGGAGGACTGGTACGGTCAAAAAATGTTCTTTCCATAATACTGCAAAGTTTTATAAGTTTAGGCATTGTTTCTATAATATGGATTTTTTATGGTTATTCCCTTGCTTTCGGGCCTGATATTCACGGGTTTATCGGCAATTTTGACTGGGCTTGCCTAAATGGAGTCGGGCTTACTCCCGGAAGATACTCCGATAGCATACCGCATCTTTTATTCTGTGCCTTTCAGTTGATGTTTGCAATTATAACACCTGCTCTGATAACAGGAGCGTATGCAGAAAGAATGAAATTTTCGGCGTTTATTATTTTTACAGTGCTTTGGACAACTTTTGTTTACCTTCCTGTCTGTCACTGGGTATGGGGCGGCGGATGGCTTGGGAAACTCGGGGCGCTTGATTTTGCCGGAGGAACGGTAATTCATATAAACTCAGGCGCAGCAGCTCTGGTTGTTGCATTTATGATCGGAAAGCGTAAAGGTTGGGGAAAAGATGCCATAATGCCTCATAATCTTACAATGACGCTTCTCGGAGCCGGGATTCTCTGGTTTGGATGGTTTGGATTTAACGCAGGCAGTTCGCTTTCTGCCGGAGGGCTTGCCACCATGGCGCTGCTTACAACACAGCTTTCAGCAGGAACGGGAGCAGTATCATGGATAGCGGCGGAATGGATATATCATGGGAAACCGACTACTCTTGGAGTAGCTTCCGGGGCACTTGCAGGACTTGTTGCAATAACTCCGGCAGCCGGTTTTGTGGGGCCGGTTTCTGCAATATTAATAGGTCTTATAGCAGGCATTATATGCTGTTTTGCGATGTCGCTTAAAACTAAATTCGGATATGACGATGCCCTTGATGTAGTGGCAGTTCACGGAATAGGAGGTATATGGGGAGCCCTTGCAACAGGCCTTTTTGCATCAAAGGCGATTAATCCTGCAGGTTTTGACGGTCTTTTTTATGGAAACCCGAAGCAGCTTTTGATACAGGCAATTGGCGTTATAGCGGCGATTGCATATTCAACGATAGTAACCATTTTTATTGTTAAGATAATAGATTATATTGTTGGACTCAGGATAACGGAAGAAGAGGAAATACAGGGTCTGGATGTGAGTTTGCATAATGAAGTTGGATATACAATGTAAAAACAAAAGAATATGGAGGGTGTGTAAATATGAAAAAAATTGAAGCCATCATAAAACCTTTTAAGCTGGATGACGTTAAAGAAGCTCTTAATGAAATCGGGATTCATGGTATGACTGTCACTGAAGTTAAGGGATACGGCAGGCAAAAGGGTCATAAGGAGATTTACCGCGGGGCGGAATATGTCGTTGACTTTATTCCCAAGATAAAAATTGAAATTGTCGTTGAAGCCACAATGGCAAATAATGTGGTTGATACAATCATCAAGGCTGCAAACACCGGAAAATTAGGAGACGGGAAGATTTTTGTGATTCCGATTGAAGGAGCCGTCAGGGTTCGAACAGGGGAAAAGGGAAAGGATGCTATATAAGTTAACATAATTATATATCAGCATTTAATTAATAATGGGTTGATTTGTTATTATACTGATTAACCCGGGCTAACAAAATAATAAAAAATATTTAAGGAGATTATTTATGACCCCAACAGAAGTATTAAGTTTTGCTAAAGAAAAAGGAGCCAAGGTTGTTGATTTGCGATTTGTCGATTTTCCAAGTCACTGGCAGCATTTTACAGTTCCCCTGAGTGAACTCAGCGAATCAAGCTTTGAAGACGGATTTGGATTTGATGCTTCAAGCATAAGAGGATGGCAACCGATAAATGCAAGCGATATGCTGGTTATTCCTGATCCTGCAACAGCTAAAATGGATCCATTTTATGAAGTTCCCACTCTTGTTATGATAGGCAATATAGTAGACCCCATAACAAGGGAAGCTTATTCGCGTGATCCAAGATATATTGCTAAAAAAGCGGAAGCTTTTCTTAAAATGACAGGCATCGGCGATACTGCTTTTTTTGGCCCCGAAGCTGAATTTTTTATCTTTGATGACATCCGTTTTGATTCTCAGAAAAACAGTGCTTTTTATATAATTGATTCCGAAGAGGCGGTATGGAACACAGGCAGAGATGAATGCCCGAATTTAGGATACAAACCAAGGCATAAAGAAGGATATTTCCCCGTTCCCCCCACAGATAAATTTCAGGATCTTCGCACGGAAATGCTTCTCACCCTTGAAGAACTTGGAATAGATATGGAATGCCAGCATCATGAAGTTGCCACAGCAGGACAGTCTGAGATAGATATGCGCTTTAAGCCACTAACTTTAATGGGAGATCAGTTGATGTGGTTTAAATATGTACTGAAAAACGTGGCCTATAAAAATGGTCACACAGTTACATTTATGCCAAAACCGCTTTTTGAAGATAACGGCTCCGGAATGCATGTGCATGTAAGTATATGGAAAGATGGAAATACGCTTTTTGCAGGAGATAAATATGCCGGAGTATCCCAGGAGGCACTTTATGCCATAGGCGGAATTTTGAAACACTGCAAGGCTCTTTGTGCATTTACCAATCCTACAACAAATTCATATAAAAGACTTGTCCCAGGATTTGAAGCACCGGTGAATCTGGCATATTCAAGCAGGAACCGTAGCGCTGCCGTCCGTATTCCCATGTACTCCGCATCTCCCAAAGCAAAAAGAATTGAATTCAGAACTCCTGATCCATCATGTAACGGATACCTTGCTTTTTCTGCAATTCTTATGGCTGTTATTGACGGAATAGAAAATAAGATTGATCCGGGAGATCCGCTCGATAAGAATATATACGATCTTCCACCGGAAGAACTTGTACATATTCCGACAGCTCCTGGGTCTCTTGACGAAGCATTAAATGCATTAAAGGAAGATAAGGAATTTTTGTTAAAAGGCGGCGTTTTTACTCAGGATGTAATAGACAACTGGATTGAATATAAAACAAAGAACGAAATTAATCCGGTAAGGCTTCGCCCGCATCCGCATGAATTTATGCTTTATTATGATATATGATGGACCCGCAAAAAGCAATTTTATGCTGCAATAGATTTATATGAGCACCACTATAACCCTCTCCCATAAAAGGAGAGGGTATTCTTATGCTTTCCCTCCGACCTGAGAATAAAAGAACTGCTGATCATAACGCCGGTCATTTCTGAAAAAAGAGATAAGCGGCCAGTAAGACCAGTATGGCTGCAAAGAGTTTTTTAAAATTTGCAGTGGAGATATGATCGATAAGACGGGCTCCGATCTGGGCTCCGATAAAACCTCCCATTCCCAGCATTATGCCTGTTTTATAGTCCACATGCGCCAGTTTGCCGTGGGCAAGCAATGCTGAAACCGAAATTATAAGAATGCCAAGAAAAGATGTACCAACCGCCTTCTGGGCGGAAAAACCCATAAATATCAACAGAGGGACCATTAAGAACCCACCGCCCAAACCCGAAAAAGAGGCGCCTATGCCTACAATTATTCCAAAAAATATTGTCAGTATTAAATGAAAGTCCATAAGAATGGATCCTTTTTTAAAGTCGGTGATCGGAATATTATTATGAGAAATGCTATAATAATAACCTGAGGTCAAACAGATGAGAAAGTGCTGCAAACGCCAGTGAATGCCTAAACCGGCCCTGTGCAATCTTCTGCCCGATCTCTTCAAGAGTCATAGTGCTTATACAGCCAGATGCTCACCATTGCCAAGCTCCTGCGGTAATGTCCTTATCACATTTCTTGCTACCCAATGATAACATCGGTTATTCAGAAATGCCGGATTGGGTTCTACATATCCAAGATACTCCCATTCTTCGCTCGTGTATCCCGTTTCTTCTCTTAACTCCCGGATAGCTGCTTCTTTTGATGTTTCTCCATTTTCAACAATTCCTGCAGGAATCTCTGCTGTTGTCTCACGGGTTCCGAAGCGATGCTGATATACAACCACCAGTTTCTCATCATGAGTCAGCGCTACCACATTTACCCAATCCTGAGATTCGAGAACTGTGGCTTTTACCGTATGAGCATTCCGTGGGTTTCTTACCCAATCAAACCGAACCCGAAACAATTTCAGATCAGGTCCTGTATACGTTAGAATGCATTCCCAGTTCTTTTCTTCGCTTCCGCTCATAAACACTCTCCGGAATGATCAAATGACGAAAATAGTTACATGCAACAATATCTGTGGTATATTAAATAAAACAAACATTAAAACAGCAAAGCATATGGAAAAAGCCCAAATTTATTATATGACATGAAAGTACCGGAAAGCAAAGTCGATTTTATATAATTTGCTATTTACCGGTTTTAATTCAATGAATAAACTGAGGTGTTGATATGAAAGGATATCTCCAGGTTTATACGGGAGACGGTAAAGGAAAAACTTCAGCTGCGTTAGGTTTGGCGCTTCGCGCAGCCGGTGCCGGTTTGAAGATATATATCGCTCAATTTGTAAAAGGAATGGAGTATAGCGAATTAAATTCTCTTAAAATTCTTTCGGATAATATTGTTTTAAAACAATATGGCCGGGACTGTTTTATAAAAAAAGCGCCTGAGGAAGAAGATATAAGGCTTGCCCGGGAAGGGCTGAAAGAAGTTTGTGATATAATGACAAGTGGCTTATATAACATGATTATACTCGATGAGGCCAACATCGCTACCTATTTTAAACTTTTTTCAGTTGATGATCTTATAAATTTTATACATGAAAAACCGGCTGATGTTGAACTTGTAATCACAGACAGAAGAGCCGATCCTCGCATTATAGCTGAGGCAGACCTGATAACGGAGATGGTTGAAGTCAAGCATTACTATCAGCATGGAGTGCAGGCAAGAAAAGGCATTGAGAGCTAGGATAAATTTTTTAGTTAAAATACCATATATTAAATCAATGTAAAGAAAGGAGGTGTCCTTATGAAGCTGGCAGCATACAGTATTTTCAATACAGCTATTGGTCCATGTGGAATTTCCTGGATTGAAGATGATGATCCCTTAAGTCTTCCTGCGGTTACTTTCCTTCAGCTTCCTGAACTGACAAAGAAGATGACGGAATCAAAACTGGTGGAAAAATCCGGTGCACGTAAATCAAATTTTCCTGCTCCGGCAATTACCGAAATCATAAAAAAAGTGTGCAGACATCTTGATGGTGAATTGCAGGATTTTCGGAATGTTCCCGTTGAACTTCCCGGAGTCAGTCAGTTTGCGCTCAAGGTTTATAAAGCCGTTAGAAAAGTTCCTGCCGGTAAAACAATAACATACGGTGATCTTGCAAAAATTTTAAAATGCCCCGCTGCTGCACGGGCTGTAGGGCAGGCGCTTGGGAAAAACCCGGTTATACTTATTATTCCATGCCACCGGGTTCTGGCGGCACGCGGAAAACTGGGAGGATTTTCAGCTCACGGCGGCCTTGAGACGAAATCAAAACTGCTTTCAATAGAAGGAGCATCTTTTAAACCTCATGCACCCCCCAGATGCGGGTGGCGATGTACCCTTGACAGTTGAAGTGTGAAAATACCCTCATCAGAGTTGGAATCGGATATTAGTATGCAGGTCAATGGTATAAAATTGCTTCTTTCTATATAATCAACTCTAATTTTACGGATAAATTCATATGAATTCAATTGAACAGTACAGATACTTTTTAAAAGATACCATACGAAAAACTATCAACTTCAGCAACACGGATCAAAGTCAGGGCATTCCTGCACCACCAGTTGAAAAACCGTTTAAACCGGATTCAATCCGAATACCTTTGAAAGCGCCTGATCAATTATCGGAAAAGATAAAAAAGAAAGATCTTGTATCTGCAATATCTTCCAGAAAAAGCAGACGAAATTTTTCATCCGAAGAATTAAGTATTGAAGAACTATCTTTTCTGCTTTGGGCAACACAGGGAATCAGAAAATCAGGAGGCTCAAATCCTGCATTTCGAACTGTTCCTTCGGCAGGTGCGCGTCACAGTTTCGAAACATATCTTTTTATAATGCGCATTAATGGCGTTAAGAAAGGACTTTATCGTTTTCTGCCTGTTGAAAATGAGCTTATCCTTCTTGCTGAAATGGAATTTATGGAAGAACAGCTGGTACACGCCTGCTTCGGTCAGAATTATGTGGCAAGAGGGGCAGTCACATTTGTATGGACAACAATTCCGTATCGCATGGAATGGAGATACTCCTTAGCAGCGCACAGGGTTATTTTATTAGACGCCGGTCATGTATGCCAGAATCTTTACCTTGCCTGCGAAGCTATAAACGCCGGAATATGCGCCATAGGAGCATACGATCAGGATGAATTGGACAGTCTTTTAAATATTGACGGAACGGATGAATTTGCCATATATCTTGCACCTGTGGGAAAGGTTGCCGCCGGATAAAGCCGATGGCTCGGGTGGCCAAGGATTCGATGATCCAAGCGGGCAAGGCAGAGATTGCCCATAAGTTGCTAAGCTCTTAAGCTTATAAGAAAAACATAATCTTGTTTTTCTTTCAACTACACCTTGTCCTCTTGGTTCATAGAATCCCCGAACCCTTTTGATTAATAACTGACTGCACCGGTCAAAATGCAATACTAAAATATATTAAACAAAACACGTTAAAAAGGATGGAAAAAATGATTAAAAAAATATTTCTGGTTTCTTTGTTTTTCATTACAATCAGCGGCATTTCTTTCGCAGAGGAATTCTTATTAAGCAGCCCTGCGCTGGAGCCTGGCAAGAATCTTGGGATAGAACAGGTATATTTTGGTTTTGGCTGCACCGGGAAAAATATTTCACCGGCTTTAAACTGGAAAGGCGCTCCTGCTGATACAAAAAGTTTTGCAATTACAGTATATGATCCGGATGCTCCTACCGGAAGCGGCTGGTGGCACTGGATAATTTTTAATATACCTGCAGCAGTTAATGATATTAAAGAAAACGCAGGTAACCCTTCATTAAAACTGGCTCCTAAGCACAGCATTCAAAGCATTACCGACTATGGCAAACCGGGCTATGGCGGTGCCTGTCCTCCCGAGGGCGATAAACCCCACAGATATATTTTCACTTTATATGCATTAGACATGGAAAAGCTGCCGCTTGATGCAAATGCTTCAGGTGCAATGGTAGGATTTTATTTAAATCAGCATGCGCTGGCAAAAGCAACGCTTACTGCTTTATATTCAAGGTAGTAAATAAAAAAGGTTCAGGGATGAGTTATAGTCAAGAGTTGTGTATGGAATAATTAGGCGGCGATCCATTTTTTTTCAATTCCATTCACAAATTTGACTCCTTTAATTACTTCAGCCAATCGTTCAGGGCAGTGGAGACGTAACCATCTTTTCTCAGCGCAC